>CACZIY010000001.1 GCA_902781345.1 Oscillospiraceae bacterium
TATAATCGTAACCGCCGTTTCTGAGTTCACCGCCGTATTTTGCAATAAGCTCATCACCGGTTGTAACATATTTTTGCAAACCGTCACCGATTTTATCTAAGAAGTAGTTACCGTCAACTTGTTCTGCATAATAGGTTGTTGCAATAGCTTTAAATTGTGACCAGGCAATTGATGTCCAAGCAGTCGGTATAACGGTATTAAGCATTTCATAATTAACGCCGTCATCACTTACAAATTGAGTAAGTAATCCATCATCAGCACCGTTAATTAAATAATAGCCCTGACCTGAACTTGACGCTGTTAATGAAGTTATCGGTTTTTCAGATGTGATAATCAAATATTTTCCGCCCCATGTGCTGTTTGAATCTTCGCTGTAAAGTTTCATCCAGTTTGGTTGAGAAGCAGATGTTAAAGACAGAATTTCACTTTGTGTAAGCGATGTATAAGTTACTTCTTTACCAACAAACTTTTCAAAAGCCGCTGATGAAGGAGTATTATAGTATCTGTTTGTAATAGAATAATCGGCTGCGCCGTTATCCCAGAAGAAACAAGATGTATTATACTGATGAGAATAGGTATAAAGATCCTGCATTGCAGTAACTTCGGCACTGCTGTGTGCAGACTTACCCGAAAGGCCTATTTCATCAAGAGTAGCGCCCATATTATAGTTTGTTTTAATGTTTTTAATGCTGTTGCAGGCATCTTGCATTGAAGAACCGTAAAAGTGAGAAGTTAAAATAATTTTATCGTTATAAACATCATTTACAGTATCAGCCGCTTTAACGGTTGCAAGTGCATCAGCGTTTGTCATAAAACTTACGCCGCCGTAGTTTGGAATAACTAAAAATCTTTTATCGTTATTACCGCCCTGCGCACGAATTTGCTGAATAAATGCTGCTGCAACTTCTGCTGCATAACCCGATCTTGTAGCAGAACCTGTCATTGAACCTGTTTCATCGGCTACTTCGTTATAAGGCTCAAACAAAAGTCTTGAACCGTAATTCTTAAATCTTTCGCCTACTTGACCCCAAATGTTATTTAAGTAAGTGATTGTTTGATGATTGTAAGTTTCACCCGAAGTACCTGCTGTTGCATTGCCGAATTTTTCAGGGTTTACCGCATTTGCATTGTTGCAAGCGCCGTCGTGGTGAGTGTTGATTATACAATACATACCGTATTTAATAATCCAATCAACAACCTGCTGAACTCTGTCCATAAACTCTTCATTGATAACGCCGTTGTACCAGAATTTTCTGCGTTCATCAATATTAGCATAGTAAACAGATTTATCTACAATTTCCCCATTGTAAGTTTTGCCGTTTAATTCGCCTGTGTATTCAAGCATATTAAACCAGGTAACAGGAAGTCTGATAGCATCTACGCCACTTTCTGCCAAATACTTGATGTAATTTTCAGTGACTTCAACATTACCTGCCATAGTTTCCTTGTATTTAATATGGTCTTGAATATTATCAAATGTAGGACGGGTATAATTTTGACGAAGCTCGGTCATCTCAAAAAGATTACCTATATTATAACCCGTTATCATTTTTTCCGACAAGGCTATTGAACTTAAACCTTGGTCGAAATCGGTTGTATCAGTCAGCAAACTACTGTCAGGTGTGATTGTAGTTGCACTTGAAGTTATAGAAATAACTCCTACAACTGACAGAATAATTGCTAATGATAATAAAATGGATATTAACTTTTTCAACAAAAACACTCCCATCTGTTTTTTTGGTATTTTTATTATATAATATTTCATTCAAAAATACAATAGAAAAAACCGACTAAAATACTTGAAAAAACGAAAATTTTGTGATAAAATAAATCTAAAAAGTAAGGAGATGAATTATGCATTACATTAAAGGCTATTTCAAATCAGATTTAAAGGTTTATACTAACACTTTCAGATGCTCTGGTTCGCCGACAAAAGAAAACCTCTCCACACCGCAAAGAAAAGATTTTTACTCTATTTTTGTTATGTTGAAAGGTACTGCGATATTTGATTATAAAAAGCAACAATTCACATTGAAAAGCGGTAATATGGTTTTTTGCGATGTTGGCGCTAAATTTGCTTATAACTTCTTTAATAAGGAAGATATTTCTTATTTTGAAATATTAATTCATCCTTCGATTTTAAGTGATGTTTCGGAAGATAAATTCTTTTTGCGTTCTTTGCAGGATTTTCCTGATGAACACAGATTAATCGACCTGCATGATAATGAATTTTTGTATGCAAAACCTTGCGTTGAAAGCATAATTAACTGTCTTAATCTCGATTTAGGCAGAGAGCATATTTTGCCGAGAATCAAGTCGCTGATTTCGGAGCTTGATATTTATTATGACAGAAAGTATTCCACCGATATCAAATCTACCGATAGCATTTCTGTTCAAATTATTCACTATATTGACCGCCATTTTACCGAAAACCTAACTTATAATTTTATTTCTGATAAGTTTTCTGTTTCCGAACCTACAATTCGTAAAATTTTAAGGGCTTTTACCGGCAAAACATTGCGTGAATATGTTGAAAAACTAAGAATAGATACCTTTAAAAAGCGAATTATTGAAGATGAAAATGTTATTGAATGTTCAAAACTTTGCGGTTTTAATGATTACACTACATTTTTAAAGGCCTATAAAAGAATTTACGGAAAATTACCAAGCGAATTAAAAAAGGAAAAGGAAAAGAAATATAATTATCCGTTATCATAAAAAAACGAGCAATTAAATTGCTCGTTTTTTTGGTTTAATATAATGATAAATAAGAAAACAAATATTGAAAAGCAACTCCAAAAACAACCGACAACAAAACTTCAATCAAAAACTCCTTTGGTTTTCTAAAAAGTATTACAAGACCGATTGCAAATGTTATTACTTCAAGTATATATGTATAGTATATTCCTTGTGTGATAATAAAAGCCTGCGAAAACAACGCGCCTAAAATCAACGATGAAATAATAATTGCAACTATACCTTTGCCTTTTGCATACCAGCAAATGTATGATAAAAAGAACGATATAAATGAAGCAACAAACCAAATCATCATATATGAAACAGGCAAAAATCCCACAACAAAATTACAATATAAATAGTAGCCCGACACCATACTTATTAAGAATAAAAATGTATTTATTGCGGCTTTTTGCGGTGTTTTGGAATAAACAGAAATTATAGTACCAAGCAAAATCCAAATAGCGATTCTTCCGAAAAAATTTGTTATATCAAGTTGTTGTAAAAATAATGGTAACTCATTCACCGCTGTATTATCAAGCCATTTTTGCAATACGCCGAGTGCTAAACCCAAAACTATAAATAGTAAACAAAATAACACTTTATTAAGTGTTGAACCGCTCTTATCAGGCATTCTGATTTTATTTAAAAACGATTTCATTTATTCTCTCCAACATATACACTAGATTTTAATTATTACAAATAAATGCCCTATACCGAATATAATACTAAATACAATCAAGCACAAACGCATCATTGTTTTTCCACATAACAAGAAATCCTGTCAAGCTGTTTTTTATGTGAAGGTTTATGAAAAAATATAAAAGCCATATCAACCAATCAAAACTGTGTTTGCAAATAAATATACACAAAACATTTTTTTAGAGCAAAAGTCAAGATTTTAGTTTTATAAGATTTGATAAAGACTTTAACACTGGCTTAAGCAAATCACCAGCCGTTATGGTTGAGAGGGTTGTTTTTTATTAGCCAGAAATTATTTTTTTCTGTATGTTATTACAATTCCAATAACAGAAGCTAGAAATACAATTGGTGCCAGTCTTACAAACACAAATTCAAAGCCATGCATTATTGTTCCAGCAACAGCTAATTCTGGATTATTATAATTCCAATTTAAATAGGAACCGTTAATAGCTATAAGCACAATAAATATTACTGTAATTAACACGCATAACGAGATAAGCAGCCATCGAACCATTTTAACTCTTGCTATACTTCTTTTTGCTAACTGAAGATTAATAGCTTCTAATTTTTCTGATATCGTTTTCAAATCATCAGTAGCAGGTTCTGTTATTGGTTCTCCAAGTAACTCGCTGACAGAGGTATCTAATTCATCTGCCAAAGAAATCAACATACTTGAATCTGGAACTGATAATCCGTTCTCCCATTTAGATACTGTTTGCCTAACCACATTCAATTTAATAGCAAGTTCTTCTTGTGATAGCCCTTTTGACTTTCTTAAGTTTTTTATGTTTTCATTCAACATAATTTGTACCTCCTTGTTTTTTACAGCTTCATCTTACATCAAAAGAGTCGTTGCCTCAAGCAACGCAAATTAACATCCAGTTATTTACCGTAGCATATAATAATTTTCACTTTTTCGGAGGCATCTATGCCACTACTCCCATAACATCTAATCCACAGCCTAAACCCTTTGAGCGTTTTTACAGTGGATATGTTTCAATATAAGAAATACGGACTCTCCTGAGCTACCTACTAATCTCAAAAAAGCCCGTAAACACGCTACTTTTCGTTATTTATTCTCTTTTCTAGACATCAACACCACCGTCTCCACATGAGTGGTATGAGGGAACATATCGACAGGTTGAATTTTTTTAACCTTATAACCGCTTTTACAAAGGATGAGCAAATCCCGTTTTTGTGTTTCGATATTGCAAGAAATATATACCACTTTTTCGGGTGCTAATTTTACAACACTTTGCAAAAATGCTTTGCTGCTGCCTGCTCGTGGCGGGTCCATAAAAACAACATCTACTTTTTGCTTTTCTTTTGCTAATTCCACCATAAACTCGCCTGCATCGCCACAATAAAATGAAGCGTTTTCAACGCCGTTAATTTTTGCGTTGATTTTAGCGTCTTTTACCGCATCTTCATTAAGCTCAACGCCGATTACTTCGCCTGCTTTTTGCGAGGCAACAAGCCCTATTGTTCCCGTTCCGCAGTAAGCGTCAATAACCGTTTGAGTTTTATTCAAATCGGCATATTCAATCGCAGTTTCATACAAAATCTTTGTTTGAAAAGGATTGATTTGGTAAAAAGATTTCGGCGAAATGCGAAATTTCATACCGCAAAGTTCATCTTCTATGTAGCCTTTTCCGAAAAGCACTTGTTCACGCTCAGCCAAAAGCATACTCGTTTTATGTGGATTGATATTAAACACCACCGTTGTGATTTGAGGAAATTCTTTTAAAAGTGCTTTTGTTATATTATTCTTTTGCGGAAAAATTGGACTTGCACCGACAAAAACTACCATAATTTGATTGGTTGAAAAGGAGCGTTTCACTAAAATATGCCTTAAAAAGCCTTTTTTAGTATCTTCATTGTAAGGCAAAATTTTGAACTCTGGCAAAACAGAGCGAATAAAAACGATAATTTCATCGGCTTTTTTATCTTCAATCATACAATTATCAACATTGACAATTCGGTGTGAACTCGATTGGTAAACGCCCGAAACTATTTTACCGCCTCTTGTAAGTCCAAAAGCCGCTTGCACTTTGTTGCGGTAATTATAAGGATTTTTCATACCAATAATATTATTAACTTTATGAAATTTGCCAAGTGTTGAAACTGCTTTCGCTTGTTTGAACTTCAACTGCCTTTGATAATCCATATTTTGCAGTTGACAACCGCCGCATTTTTTGGCATATTTACAACCTATTGCGTTATTCATTTTCCGCTCTCCATCTGTATTTTTCAAGGTCAACTTTTCCGTTTTCAACTTGAATTCCCTCTGCTTCAAGCAAGCTGATTTGCATATTTTTACCGCCAAAAGCAAATGCGCTTGAAACCTCGCCGTTGCGATTTACAACCCGATAACAATGTATGTTTTCGGGGTCGGGATTTACATGCAAAGCATAGCCTACAACCCTTGACCAGTGCACATTGCCTGCAAGTGTTGCAATTTGACCATAAGTTGCTACTTTGCCTTTTGGTATTCTTTTTACTGCCTCATAAATTTTTTGAAATGTGTTCAAATTTTTTCACCCAAAAACATTATTTCCATTCATCAGCAAAATATGCTCTTGTGTTTGCTCGTTTACCGTTTTCATCGACAACATCAAATCGAATATATTTCATATTATCGGAAATATCAAACGAAGCAGAAGTTACAAAACCGCCTTCTTTATCGAAAACTCGTTTTACATGTCGAATTCCTGTTGCCATAATAATTGATTTTGCAGGCGAACAGGTAATATATGCCTTGCCGTCTTCAACATACAAATCACAAATTTCAGGTGCTTGTGAGCAATAAAACTCTTTATTCTTAAGCGCAGAAAATACGCTTTCGTAAGTTAAATCTTTGGCTTTTATCATATCAAAACCGCCGAATGTGCCTGCAAAACGGTCATCATCAGTATGATTATGGTTATCATCAGCCATTTGTGCTGCAATTCGCATACCACTTCGGCACATAACATCATAAGCATAAATGTCATATTCCGACCAACCCCAATAAATGTTGTCGGTATTATAAATTTCAAGTGCAAAAAGCCCTTTGTATTGCTTTAATTCCTCAGGCTCTTGCAACGACCAATAAGGGTGATTCATACAAACGATAAAACCGTGGTCGTTAGCTTCTTTTATAATTTTGTTTACACCTTCGATTGAATATTCTCTATCGCAGTATTCGCCATAGTATTCAATCGAATTTTTAACCTCGTCGCCTGCAAACCAAATTGCATTCGGATTGTAACAAACTTGTTTTACGCTGTTTTTATCTCCACAATAAAGGTTCAAATGAGCGCATTTATTTTCGGTCCATTCATTGCTTTTACGTTCAGTTATTGAGAGTTCATAACCATTTAAAAACAAAAAATCATCATCAGAATATTGATAATAATTTTTAAGCACCTCGTGTTCTGAAATGCAAAGAATATCATAACCTCGTTTTTTGAATTCTTCTTTCATTTCAAGCGGTGTAAAATGACCGTCTGAGCCGGTTGCATGTGCATGAAGATTTGCCTTATAGAATTTTCCTTCCTTTGGCAAAAGATACTTTTTCATAACAAAAACATCTCCTAAAAAAATTTGTCCATTAGAATTCTATCATAAACAAACGGGATTTACAAGGTTATTATTCTAAATTTTTTATTTAGTTTTTTACTATTTTCTATAACAAATTTCGTTCCTTTTGACTTTTGGTCCCAAAATATTAATAATTCATCACAATAATTAATAATCTCTATATTTCTCTTTAATGGTGCTCCCCTTTTATATAGATTATATTTTGGCAAGAATTCAGTATATTTAATGCTATTTTTAATTGCAAATTCTTTTGCCGACTTGTCAACACCGTTTGCCCCGCCTGAAACTATTTCAGAAACATTATCAGGAAGGTATAATTCTAAATTATCTATTCTTATACTTCTTGAGCCAACTATTGCTAATTTCATAAACTTTTTCTCCTTTGTCTTGCTGATAGGACATAATACTTATAAATCCATTATAAACTATAAATGTCCAAAATCAAGACATTGGAGTGAAAAAATGAAGAGAATTATTGATAGCAACAAAAGCAATATCATTGGCGAAAGAGTAAAACAAGCCAGATTGAAAAAGAATTACAGCCAAAAACAGTTGTCGGTCAAATTAGAATTGATGGCAGTATATATTTGCAGAGGTTCAATATCACGAATTGAAAACGGTGAAAGAATGGTTAGCGATATTGAAATTGATGCACTCTCAAAAGTTCTTAATGTATCACTCGATTACCTTTTTGGCAGAGATTAAAAGAATAAAAATCCACCCGCTTAGCGGGTGGATTTTTATTCTATAATACTTTTAATTTCAGGAAAGACTTCGAGTGAACGAGGTAAAATTCCGTTCATATAAGCAATTATTACACCGTAATTTGTAAACGGTACATCAAGCGTGTTAGCATATTTCATTCGAGAGCGCATTTCACGCTCGTTTAACATACAAGCACCGCAATGAACTATCAACTTATATTTTGATAAATCTTCGGGAAAACCTGTTCCGCTTGAGTATTCAAAATTCAAATCTTTGCCTGTAAAATCTTTAATCCATTTTGGCATTTTTACTGCGCCAATATCGTTACATTGACGATGATGAGTGCAACCCTCTGAAATCAAAACAGTATCGCCATTTTGTAAATCATTAAGTGCTGCTGCACCTTTTACGGCAGTTTTCAAAAAACCTTTGTAATTGGCAAAAAGAATTGAAAAAGAAGTCAGCATAATATCTTTTGGCACAACCTCTTTTACAAAGGAGAATGCTTGCGAGTCAGTTACAACTAATTTTGGCTTTTTTGAAAGATTTTTCAAAGTTTCTTTTAACTGTGTTTCTTTGGTTACAACGCAAATTGCGCTTGAATCTAATACATCACGAATTGTTTGCACCTGCGGCAAAATCATTCTTCCCTTTGGTGCGGACTCATCAATCGGGCAACAAAGCACTATAAAGTCGTCTTTGTTAACTAAATCAGGACAGATTTTTTTGTTTTGCTCTTCGCTTTTTGCAAAAGAGCCGATTTTTTCTTTTAATTCATCAATATTTTGCTTTGTAACTGCGCTGACTAAAATCTCATTTTTCGCTAATTCAATATCGCATTTTAAATCAGCCTTGTTATAAACAACTATAAAAGGAATTTCCTTGTCTTCAAAAATTGAAATTAACTGATTATCAACCTGAGTTTTGCCAACAGTAGCGTCAACTACTAAAACAGCGACATCGGTTTTTGCAAGAATTTGTTTTGTTTTTTTAACTCGCTTTTCGCCTAAATCGCCCTCATCATCAAAGCCAGGTGTGTCAATAATTACAACAGGGCCAATAGGCAAAATCTCCATTGCTTTTGAAACAGGGTCGGTTGTAGTACCTTTTACATCAGAAACTACCGATAAATCTTGATTTGTAATCGCATTTACAACGCTTGATTTTCCTGCGTTGCGTTTGCCAAAAAAGCCGATATGAACGCGATTAGCTGATGGGGTTGAATTCAAATCTCCCATTTTACCACCTCATTAAAATCTAAAATCACGGTCGCCTTGTTCGATTTTTTTCAAGCGTTCACGAACAATTTGCTTAACCTTATCTTTCCCTATATTTTCAATCTCTTTTTCAATAAGTTTTTCGCCGACTTGTTTTGTTTCAGGAGAAGCATAATCCTCTAAAAATTCTTTTAAAGTCATAAGCGCATTTGGATGGCAACAGTTTTGAATTTGTTTTGATTTGCAAAGTGCCATAAATCTGTCGCCTGTTCTGCCCTCGCGGTAGCAAGCAGTACAGAATGACGGAATATAGCCAAAATCCATAAGCCATTTAACAACATCGTCAAGGGTTCGCTGGTCTGAAACATCAAACTGCTCTGTATCATGAGGACGCTCTTTTTCTGTGTAGCCGCCGACAGATGTTCTTGAAGCACCAGAAATTTGCGAAACGCCTAAATGCAACATTTTTTCACGAACCTCTTGATTTTCTCTTGTTGAGATAATCATACCTGTGTAAGGAACTGCAACACGAATACAAGCGGCGATTTTTTCAAAAATTTCATCTGAAATGCCGTTGTCAAAAGCATTTGGGTCAATATCATCTGCTCGTTTTACACGAGGTACTGAAATTGTGTGAGGACCTACACCGTGAACTGCCTCTAAGTGTTCAGCGTGCATTAAAAGTCCTGCAAATTCATATTTATACATTTCAAGTCCGAACAAAACGCCTAAGCCGACATCATCAATTCCGCCCTCCATAGCTCTGTCCATAGCTTCGGTATGATATGCGTAATTGTGCTTTGGTCCTGTTGGATGAAGTTTTTCATAAGACTCTTTGTGATAGGTTTCTTGGAACAAAATGTATGTGCCTATTCCTGCGTCTTTCAGCTTTTTATAGTTTTCAACTGTGGTTGCGGCAATATTAACATTAACACGGCGGATTGCACCGTTTTTGTGCTGAATTGAATAGATAGTTTTAATGCACTCCAAAATGTACTCAATCGGGTTATTGACAGGGTCCTCGCCTGCCTCAATCGCAAGTCGTTTGTGTCCCATATCTTGCAAAGCGATAACTTCGGCTTTAACTTCCTCTTGAGTTAATTTTTTACGAGCAATATGCTTGTTTTGATGATGATAAGGACAGTATACGCAACCGTTTACACAATAGTTTGAAAGATAAAGCGGCGCAAAAATTACAATACGATTGCCGTAAAAATCTTTCTTGATTTGCTCGGCTAATTTATAAACCTCGTTTATTTTTTCAGGGATTTCACAAGCGAGCAAAACGCTGGCTTCTCTATGAGAAAGTCCTTTTAGTTCTTTCGCTTTTTCTAAAATTTTATCAATAACTTCAACATTGTTTTTATTTTTTTCAGCGTATTCTAAGGTTTCTAAAATTTCCTCATGGTTAATAAAATCTTCCGCTTTTAATGATTTTGGATTATACATTTTTATTATCTCCTTTTATAAAATTTATGTTATCGCCACGAGAAGTAACAATCTCGTAGCCTATACTTTTCATTCTGTTTGATAAACAAACTCTGCATTGTGCCGACTCTTCGCCTGTGCAGATTTTATTATCATACAGAGAATATTTTTTTCGTACCGAAACAGGCGATAAATTCGGCATTACAACATTAGCGCCTGCTAAAATGCCCTTTTCTCTGCCGTCAGATTTTGCGGTACCGAGTGCGGTAGTTGCAGGAAGTAAGACGCTTGGATTCATCAAGCGAATAATGCTTAAAAGTATCAAGGTTTTTCTTACACTGCCATTTTCAAAATCGCAAAAAGGCGTATCTTTATGCGACAAATACGGACCAATGCCGACCATTGCGGGCTGAAAATTTTTGATAAACCGCAAATCCTTAACCAGACAATCGGTAGTTTGATACGGTGAGCCCACCATAAAACCGCAACCCGTTTGATAGCCGATTTTTTTAAGTGTTTCAAGACATTTTATGCGGTTATCAAAGCTCATATTTTCAGGGTGGAGCTTTTGATAATGATGTTTATCAGCGGTTTCGTGTCGCAACAAATAGCGGTTTGCGCCTGCTTCAAAAAGGCGCTTATAAGATTCTTCATCACGCTCGCCGATTGAAAGCGTTATAGCACAATCAGGATATTTTTCTCTGATAGTTTTTACAATTTCGCAAAGCAAATCATCAGAATAAAAAACATCTTCGCCGCCTTGCAAAACGAATGTACGAAAACCGAGCTTATAGCCTTGCTCGCAACACTCATAAATTTGCTCTTTGCTTAAACGATAGCGTTCGGCGTTTTTATTAGCTGCCCGAATACCGCAGTAATAACAATTATTTTTGCAGTAGTTTGTAAACTCAATAAGTCCTCTGACAAAAATCTGTTTGCCGTAAATTTCATTAGCTTTTTTGCGAGCTAATTTATTTAGATAATCTAAATCTTCATCGCTAATATTATCAATTAAAAGCTTTAACTCGCTATCGGTTAAATCAGAGGTTTTTACTAATTTTTCAATTAATTCTCTCATTTTTTCTCGCTCGCATAAATGGTTTTTGCGGTAATACCTTGCAAACTTCCTATTTTGCCTGAAAGTGCACTTGTTATATTTTGCGGTGCATCAAGTGTTACCGAAATAATATTTATTCCTTTTTCATGATAAGGAATACCCATTCTGCCGATAATGTAAGAAGCGTATTGTGATAAAATTTTGTTAAGTTTTTCAACCGAATCGGTATTTTCAATTATTATGCCGATTAATGCTACTCTTGTATCCATTTTACCTTACCTTTCTCAAGGAAACTTAAATAAAAAAACCTTTTTCCGCAACACGAAAAAAGGCATAATAAAACATATTGATTTTAAAGCCTTCTATCGCAAATAAAACTATTTTTGATGTCAGAATATTTTTAAACGCTTTAATGTCAGGATTTACCTTTCATTTCAGTATTAATATTATAACACAAATAACAAGAAAAGTCAAACAAATTAAAAACGAGAAGTCTTTCGACTTCTCGCTTTTAGATTAATTCTGTTTTAGACGCTTATCGAATTTTTTTGAAAGAAAAGTTCCGAGCGATTGAAAAATTTGCACTAAAAGAATTAAAAACAAAACCGCAAAAATCATCACAAGATATTGATAACGATAATAACCGTAGTTTATAGCAATTTTTCCAAGTCCGCCTCCTCCTATTATTCCGCTCATCGCAGAATAGCCTAAAACGGTAGTAATAGCTATTGTAGCATTTGAAATCAGTGAAGGTACACTTTCAGGTATCATAACCTTTATTACAATTTGAAAAGGCGTCGCGCCCATACTTTGAGCGGTTTCAATTATATTGGGGTCAATCTCACGAAGTGAACTTTCAACAAGTCTTGCAACAAATGGAAAAGCTGCAATTACCAACGGCACAACCGAAGCGGCTGTTCCTACAACCGTTCCCACAATAAGACGAGTTAGCGGAAATACTACAATCATAAGAATTAAAAATGGGACTGAACGCAAAAGATTTATTATTACATCAATAGCTTTCAGAATAAGTTTCGGTATTTTCAAAACTCTGCCATTATCTCCGGCAACTATCAAAACACCAAGTGGCAGCCCTATTATTATTGCAAAAAATGTTGAAAGTACAGTTACATAAAATGTTTCCCAAATCGCAAGCGGAATTTCTGTTTTAATTATTTGCCAAGCACTTTGAAAAGATTCTGAATCAAACACTTATTCCACCTCCTCAACAAAAATATCTTCAAATTCGTTTAAATAATCAGTCACTTCTTTAATTTTTGTTTTATCAGCATTAATTTCCAGTAAAATATTGCCATACGCCTTTTTTCCGATTGATTTTGTTGAAGCACTCAAAATACTTGCAGCAATGCCTTTGTTTTTTGCAAGATTTGCAATAAAAGGTGTTTTTGCTGCAACTGCCCCGTTAAATACAACTCGAATATGATGTTCGTTTTCTTTACGAGGAAGAATATTCTGCTCACCCTCCGGAAAAACGAGTTGTTTAGCTGCCTTCGATTTTGGCGATGAAAAAATATCGCTGACTTTTCCGCATTCAACTACTTCACCATTATCCAAAATCGCTACTTTATCGCATATTTCCTCTACAACACTCATTTGATGAGTTATAACAACAACTGTTATGCCGAGTTTTTGATTAATCTCTTTGATTAACGATAAAATCGAGTGAGTAGTCTGTGGGTCGAGTGCACTTGTAGCTTCGTCACACAAAAGAACACGAGGATTTGTTGCAATTGCTCTTGCAATGGCAATTCTTTGCTTTTGACCGCCTGAAAGTTGAGCAGGATAAACTTTTTCCTTGTCGGCAAGACCTACTACCTGTAAAAGCTCTCTTGCTTTTTGTTTGGCTTTTTCGCCTTTCAATCCCTCTAATTCGAGGGGAAAAAGCACATTTTTCAGACAATTTCTCTGCATAAGCAAATTAAAGCCCTGAAAAATCATTGAAATATTTCTACGCTCTGCACGAAGCTGTTTTGATGAAAGAGTACCAATATTTTTTTCATCTATATAAACACTTCCTTGAGTAGGTTTTTCAAGCATATTTATACAGCGAACAAGTGTACTTTTTCCTGAACCGCTCATACCAATAATTCCAAAAATTTCGCCATCATTTATTGAAAGTGAAATGTCTTTTAATGCCTCAACAGTACCATCAGCAGTAACAAAAGATTTTGATAAATTCTTTAATTCAATCATATGATTTTTCACCTCATTAAACACTTTAAGCCGACTGATTATTACAGCCGGCTAAAAATATGTCAGTAACTCTTATTTTAATGCATCAAGATTTGATTGCTTTCCGCCGTAAAGCCCCATTGGCTCAACATGAATTGCCGCAACCGATACAACCTTTGTGCCGTTTTCTTTGTTAAAATCATCAAGATAAGGCTGATGTTGGAAATAGTTCGCATCAATTTCACCGCTGTCAACAACCTTGTTAGGTTGAACATAATCAGTAAACTCTTTAATATCAAGTGTTATACCTTTTTTAGCAAGAATATCTTTTACAATTTTCAAAATCTCTGCGTGAGGTGTAGGAGAAGCAGCAACAGAAATTGTTGTTTCTTTTAATTTATCGTAATCAACATCTTTATCATATCCGTCGCTCGGATTATCAACTGTGCTTACAACAGAACCGCTGTATTGCTCATTAATGTAATCTACAACATTTTTGCTTTCAAGAGCGGCTTTTAAAACTTTAACTTTATCAATATTTTCATTGCCTTCTTTTACCGCGAGAATGTTTGCATAATCTGATGATGAATCTTCAATTGCAAGGGAATCTTTAACAGGGTTTAATTTTGCTTCTATTGCATAGTTTGAGTTAATAACTGCATAATCAACATCTTGCAAAACATTTGGCAACTGAGCCGCCTCTACTTCTTTAAACTCAATATTGTTTTTATTTTCTACAATATCTTTTATTGTTGCAGTAATGCCTGCACCGTCTTTTAATTTAATAAAACCTTGTTTTTCAAGTAAAAGCAAAGCACGTGCTTCGTTAGTTGTATCGTTTGGAACTGCTATTGTTACGGTTTCTTTTTTATCGCCGCTGTTAGACTCTGTATTGTTACCGCAAGAAGTTAAGGCAGTAACTGATGTTAATATTATAAAAGTAAAAATTAAAACTGATATTATTCTTTTCATTTTGAATACCTCTTTCTTATTTTTGATTAAATAGTTTATTTATTATTTATATAGAATAAGTTATTATTTACACATTCGTTTTTTAAAGCAAATTATATTGCAACATCGTTCAAATTTTCTGAAACTTAAATTAATCATATTTGTTTCCTCCTTTTTGCAAGTTTTATTATATGTTTTGTTGTGACATATGTCAAATATATAAATAATATACTTAGCAATAGATTTTTCCTATATGAAAAAAAGACTGCCGTTTTCACGACAGTCTTTTAAACTTTACCGATTATTACTTTTTAAGTTGTTTTACAATAATTGTACATTTAGCCTTTTTGCCGTTTTTGGTTTTAACCGTAATAACCGCTTTACCAGCACTCTTAGCGGTAACAACACCTTTTTTGTTTACTGAGGCAACCTTTTTATTTGAAGAAGTAAATTTCACAGTTTTAACTGTTGCATTTGTAGGATTATACTTAACTTTAATTGTTACTTTTTTCTTGACATTTAAAGTTTTCTTCTTAAAGTTAAGTTTAATGCTTTTAACTGCAATATCGCTGAATTTTGCACTGACAGTAATATTCTTTGAAGTTAAAACAGATACTGAATTTTTAGTGTATTTTTTACCGTCTACTGTAAGTGAAGCAAATTTATGAGTTTTATCAGCCTTAGCGGTGATAGTTACATTTTGTCCTGGTAAATATTCGCCTGCACCGGTAATAGTACCGCCTTTAACCTTTGATTTTGTGATTTTAACATTACCTGTTTTAATTGAGAAACTATACATATTGTTTTCATCTTTATCAGTTTTAGGTGTTGCAGTATCATTATCTTTTGCCGACTTAAATCCTAATGCATAATCATCATCGTCATCGTCATCGTCATCATCATTAATAGAATGATTATAAATATAGTATTTACCGCCTACGCTTGTTCCAATCATTTCATAATCTTCGTTGTCCTTTAAATAGTAACTTAAAGGTGAGAATTTATTAGTAGAAAGGTTGTAAGAAGCGAATTGTCCCATTCCGCTAAATTCTTTTCCTGTGTAAATTACAGAGTCAGATGAAATGCCGCCTGAAACTTGGAATGCAGGTATCATTTTATAATTAACTTTTTTAATACGGGTTTCAAAGAAGTCGCCGAATTCAACATCATAAACAAAGTCGGTTTCTTCATCAGTTGCAATCATTCCAAAGTTATCAATACTATCAAAAGCAGGTGTTTGTGCATTTGAAACAGTCCATTTTGAACCGTCAAAAATCATAGTTTTTGGCGCATAATACAAATCTTGTTTTTTGGTTAATAAACTTCCGTCCCAACCAAATGAAACAACTAATTTATTACCGATTTGACGAACATCTGATAACGCTCTACCCTCCGGCATATCAGCGAGTGAGGACCATTTATCTGTCTTTTCGTTGAATACTCTTACCATTTTAGACAT
Organism: Oscillospiraceae bacterium; assembly: GCA_902781345.1. Lineage (GTDB taxonomy): Bacteria > Bacillota > Clostridia > Oscillospirales > Acutalibacteraceae > RUG11462. The sequence continues at coordinate 16,031 of CACZIY010000001.1, forward strand.
AAAGTTGTCTTCAATGCCGTTTTCAAGGTTAGAAACATTAACACCGCCGAGCAAATAGATTTTACCATTATAAGCTGCTAACATTGAATTTGTGTATTGTTTTGCTGCTTTATCATCAGGCAAATTGCCTTCAACTGTCCATTTGAAAGTTTTAAAACTGAAACTTACAAGTTTATAGTGATTACCTGCAGTATAGAGATTTGTAATAAACCATAATTTGTTGTTTAAATAACAAGCATTGCCTTCGCAATAGAGATAACCTTTCATTAAGTCATCATCTTTAAACTCAGGATACAAACTATCTACATCAGGAGGAGTAGAGATTTCTTCAAAGTATTCATAAGTTTCAGCATCTTTACTATTTGCAAGATATCTTCCTACTGCAACAGGTGAATCATAATCATCATCAAAATCACTCATACTACGAGGTTCGTTTTTCAATGAGATTGTAAGATTTGAAGGGTCAATCAAGAAAAGATTTGTACCATCAGAAACAAGTTGACTGCCGTCACCTGATGTGTAACTTGCTGTTGAGAATTTTGTGATAACGCCTATTACTTTTGTTTTAATAGTTGCAGTACCGTTTACATTTTCAATAGCAACTTTTACATTTTTATAAGCAAATCCCGAAGCGTCAACAACAACTTTTGTATCTGATGAAGAAACTATTGTTGCTTCTTCTCCGTTGATATATGCTTTTGGAGCATCGCCAAAATATACACCCTCAACAGTTACTTTGTTATTCTCGCTTGTTGCGCTTGTAATTACAGGTGCAACACTATCAGTAGTTAATGCTTTTGATAAATCAAGAACACCGCCTGCAACAGTTTTTGTTTTGAGTTCATCAGTTTTTCTAACGCTATTCATAACAAGTGCTTTAAGTTGAATAGGGTTTAAATCTTTATGTAAAGTGTTAAGCAATGCAACCGAACCTGTTACATACGGAGTTGCCATTGAAGTGCCGTTGTAAAAGTCATACTTTCCAAAAACAGAAGTATCTGAAACGGGCTTTGAAATACCTATATCATCAAAATATATTACATAGTCTTCATCGCTGTCTGCATTAATACACAAAGCAAATGTCAGCACACGATTCTGACCGTCTTTTTGAGCAGATTTAGGCTCAATATTTAAATGACTCCAGTAATTCATTTTGCCGTCGATGTATTGACCTTCTTGCAATAAAACATTTAAGTTTTCAGAATCTTTTGCATCAACATCTGCGTAAACCAAAAATGATGATTCATCAGCAGTTAACTCATTATAATCAGGTGCTAATGCAAGGTAGTTAAAGCAATCTTGAACTGTACCTTCTTTACCTGCATTGCCAGATGCAGTATAAGGAACTTTGATATAAAAAACATCGCCTGTTTTAACATCGGAAACAGTTACCTTTGCACTTGAACCACCGATGCCAAAGAATTTCTCATTTGTTTTTTCAATTTTTATTGTTCCTTGAGTTTCTTTACCTTTTGTTAAAACAATGCCACTTGTATCATCTTCAAAATCCTTAAAGTATTGCGAAACAGCGGCACGTTTTTCACTGTTGTAAATAGTTGGATTATAACAATCATAAGATACAGTTGATAAAATATCAGTACCAGGTGCTGCAACATCTACTGTTTCTGCACCATAGTTTGAAAAAGCAGCAAGTTCATCTTTTTCATTTGTAGCAGCAACAGAAATTACATAAGGACTATTAGTATTTGCAGGAGCAACATCAAGCGAATCGTTATTCTCACTTTCATTACCTGCTGCACAACAAATCAAGGCACCTTTTTTGCCAATTGCATCAAAAATATCCTTGTAAACGCTGTCGGTATCGCCGTAACCGCCTAATGAGCAGTTAACAGATGCTACATTCACACCCATATTTTGAGCTTCATAAATATAATTAAAAGCTGCAACGATTTCAGAATCGTTTCCGCCGCCCTCTTCATCAAGAACTTTCAAAGCCATAATTTTTGCGCTTTGATTTACACCCGAAATACCTTTTTGGTTGTTTGCGGTTGCAGTAATAATTCCGGCACAATGTGAGCCATGACCGTTATCATCCTGCGGATTTGAATCACCGTTTGCGAAGTCATAACCGTGAAGACCCGGTAAATCTCTGGTGTTTTCATTTGTCCAAACATTGTCTTTTAAATCTTCGTTTTTATAGTCAAAACCCGTATCAACAATTGCAATAACTTTTTCGCTGCTGGTTACGCCCTTGTTCCATACTGATTCAGGGTTTAAATCTTTACCCTCATCGCCTTTGTTTTGACCTTTGTTCTCAAGCGCCCATTGATATTTTGAATAAGTATCATCAGTAATATCAAGTGCTTTTTTCTTGTAGTTAGGTTGAGCCTTAACTACATCTTCTTTTTGTTTTGCTACCGCAATAATTTGTTCGGTAGAATACTTGCTTGAAGTAAGATGCGCAATGTTTACATACTTCTTACCTGATTTGCCGAAATTAAAAATATTTTTAATCTTAATATCAGCGCCAAAATAATTGCTGTTTTTCAACAAATCTTTATTTGTTGTTTTTAGTTCGACGATTGCAGAATTTTTTGCATAATCGCCTTTTAAACTAAACTCTTTTTCAAGACCTTTTGTGCTAGCAGTTGCAGCGACAGAGCCTACACAAATGCTTGAAAAAGCGATTAGAAATGATAAAATTGCCGAAAATAATTTTTTCATAGTACTAACCTCTCTTTTACAGTTTTTTATTATTTTTCAACAGTTTGATTATATAATATTATTAAATAAATATCAAGCATTATGACATTATTGTAATATATTATTTTTATTTCTGTTAATAAAACGATTTTTTAATTTAAAAGGTTTCAAAATTGTTAAAAAATACTTGAAAAAGTTAAAAAACTGTGATATAATTTTTTCAGTTGAAATAACATTAAACACATTGACAAAGGAAAGTAGAATTATTTCTGAATTTCAGAGAGAACGACATTTTTGCTGAAAGTCGTTTAATTTAAGAGTTTTTTGAAGTTCCCTTTCGAGTGGTGCGAGTGAATTTTTTAGTAGTTCGCAACGGGTTGGTCGTCGTTATTCGGTCGCAAAAGTGTTTGCTTTTTGCAAAAATTAAGGTGGTACCGCGGAATTTTCGCCCTTGTAGTTTACAAGGGCGTTTTATTTTTATCGCCTAAGAAAAAAGGAGAATAAGTTTTATGAAAGAAAAAATAAACAGCATTTTAACTATTGCTAAAGAAAAGCTTAATAGTGCAAATGAAATGCAAGCTTTAGAAGACCTTAGAGTAAAATACTTAGGTAAGAAAGGCGAACTTACAGGACTTTTAAAACAATTAGGCTCGTTATCTGCCGAAGAGCGTCCTAAGGTTGGTCAATTAGTAAACCAAGCAAAGCAAGAATTAGATGAAAGAATTAAAGAAAAGGTTGCTGAAATTAAAGAGGCAGAACTTCAAAAAAGACTTGAAAAAGAAAAAATTGATGTTACTATGCCGGGAAAAAGAACAAATATCGGCTACAAGCACCCTCTTTCACAGGTTTTAGATGAGCTTAAAGAAATCTTTATGGGTATGGGCTTCTCGGTTGTTGAAGGACCTGAGGTTGAGCTTGATTATTACAACTTTGAGGCACTTAATTTGCCAAAAGATCACCCTGCAAGAGATACACAAGATACATTTTATATTTCAGAAAACACACTTCTTCGTACACAAACTTCACCGGTTCAAGTTCGTGTTATGGAGAAACAAAAACCACCGCTTCGCATCATCTCGCCGGGTAGAGTTTATCGTTCTGACGAAGTTGATGCTAACCACTCACCTTTATTCCATCAAATCGAGGGACTTGCGGTTGATAAAGGCATTACAATGGGCGACTTAAAAGGCACTCTTGAAACCTTTGCAAAAAGACTTTACGGTGAAGATGCTGTTGTTCGTTTCAGACCTCACCACTTCCCATTTACAGAGCCTTCTGCTGAAATGGATATTCAATGCTTCTCTTGTGGCGGTAAAGGCTGTCGCCTTTGCAAAAATGAGGGTTGGATTGAAATTTTAGGTTGCGGAATGGTACACCCAAAAGTGCTTGAAAACTGCGGAATTGACCCTGAAGAATATCAAGGTTTTGCATTTGGTATCGGTCTTGAAAGAATTGTTATGAGAAAGTTCAAGATTGATGATATGCGTCTTTTATATGAAAACGATATGAAATTCTTCGAGAGTATTAAATAAGGGGGAAAGCGAAAATGGATTTATCTTTAAATTGGTTAAAAGAATTTGTTGATACTGGCTGTACTGACCCAAGAGAATTTTCTGAGAGAATGACAATGTCAGGCTCAAAGGTTGAGGGTTACACTTTAACTGCCGAAGAAATCGACAAGGTTGTTGTCGGTAAAGTTTTATCAATTGAAAAACACCCTGACGCTGACAAATTGGTAGTTTGCCAAATTGATGTTGGCAGTGAAAATATTCAAATTGTAACAGGCGCTTCAAACTTAACTGTTGGTGATTTAGTTCCTGTTGCACTTGACGGCTCTTCTTTGCCAAACGGCGTTAAAATCAAAAAGGGCAAGCTTCGTGGTGTTGAAAGCTTTGGTATGATGTGCTCATTAGGCGAGTTAAATCTTACTCAAAACGATTTCCCTTATGCTATTGAAGATGGTATTTTTGTTTTGCAAGAGGATTGCAAACCTGGCGATAATATTGTTGATGTTTTAAATCTTGATGATACAATTGTTGAATTTGAAATTACACCAAACAGACAAGATTGTCTTTCGGTAATCGGTCTTGCAAGAGAGGCTGCTGTAACATTTCAAAAGCCTTTAAAGCTTCACACTCCAAAGGTTAATGAAAAAGGCGGCGATATTAACGATTATTTAAGCGTTAAAGTTACTGCTCCAACGCTTTGCAATCGCTATATGGCAAGAGTTGTAAAGAATATTAAAATTGAGCCATCACCGCTTTGGCTTAGAGAGCGACTTCGTTCAATGGGTGTTAGACCAATTAACAATATAGTAGATATTACAAACTATGTTATGCTTGAATATGGTCAGCCTATGCACGCCTTCGACTACCGTTTTGTAAAGGGTAAAAACATTATTGTTCGTACCGCTGAAAACGGTGAAAAAATCACAACTCTTGATGATGTTGAAAGAACACTTACCGATAAAATGCTTGTTATTGCCAATGAGGAATCTCCTATGGCAATCGGTGGCGTTATGGGTGGTGAATTTTCAGGAATTATGGACGATACTACTACAATCGTTTTTGAATCCGCTTGTTTTTATGGCCCGTCTATTCGTAACACTTCAAGAGCGCTTTCGCTTCGTACTGACGCTTCTGCAAAATACGAAAAAGGTCTTGACCCACAAAACTGTAAAGAAGCTTTAGAGCGTGCTGCTGAGCTTATTGACATTTTAAATTGTGGCGATGTTGTCAGCGGTGTTATTGATGTTGATAATTCTAATTACACACCTGCTACTATTAAATTAGAGCCTGAATGGATTAACGCATTCATCGGTATGGAAGTTTCAAAAGAACAGATGATTAAAACCTTATGCGACCTTGACTTTAAGGTTGAAAATGATATTATTACTGTTCCGTCATATCGTCAAGATGTTTTGCATAAAGCTGATATCGCCGAAGAAATCGCAAGATTTTATGGTTATGATAAAATCGAAACTACCAGCCTTAAGGGTGCTGTAAATGCAAAATATACTGCTGAACAAAAAGGCGAAATTAAGGTTAACGAAACCTTGCTTGCTTGCGGTTACAGCGAGATTAGCACATTTTCATTTATCAGCCCGAAATTCTATGATAAAATGCTTGTTCCGCAAAACAGCCCAATTCGTGATTCGGTTAAAATTCTAAATCCACTTGGCGAAGATACCTCTATTATGAGAACCTTCTCTTTGCCTTCAATGATGCAGGTTTTGGCTACTAACTATGCAAGCAGAAATATGAGCGCAAAACTTTATGAAATCGCTACTGAATACATTAAAGTTGACGGTCAAGAATTGCCAAATGAGCCGAAAAAAATCGTTATCGGTGCTTATGGCGATGATTATGATTACTTCGACTTAAAGGGTGCAGTTGAAGAATTGCTTTTTGCACTTAATATTAAAGATTTTGATATTGAGCCTGTTAGCGATATTCCTTGGTATCACCCTGGCAGATGTGCAAAATTAAGCCTTGGCGATGATGAGTTTGGCTATCTTGGCGAAGTTCATCCAATTGCTGTTAAGAATTACGGCATAGGCAAAAAGGTTTATGCGGCTTCACTTGATTTTGCTACACTTTTAAAACACTCAGTTAGTGAAAAAGAATATCATCATATGCCTCGCTTCCCTGCTTCAACTCGTGATTTGGCGCTTGTTTGCGACAAAGATTTACCTGTTGTTTCAATTGAAAAAGCAATCAAATCGGCTGTTCCGAAATTGATTGAAAAGGTAAACTTGTTTGATGTTTACACAGGCGACCAGGTTGAAAGCGGTAAAAAGAGCGTTGCATATAGCATTGTTCTTCGTGCTAATGACAGAACACTTACTGATGAAGAAACCGAAAACGCTGTTAAAAAGATTTTAAAAGCACTCAAAACTATCGGCGCTGAGCTTAGAGTGTAATTTACTACAAATTAAAAACCTCACCTAAAAGGTGAGGTTTTTTGTTTTTACATACCTGTTAGTTTGATTTTATCAATATAGCAACCCGAAGTTCCTGCAGTACTAATAGTAAATCTCACTTTAACATTTGATGTTGAATTGACTGTAAATGTACCGCAGTTAATTGTAATGTAATCTGCAATAAAATTAGAGTTTCCGTTTGTATATGCAAAATTAACATTTGAAGCAACGGTAGTTCCGTTTACAGTGATATTGAATTTACTTCTTGTCGGCGTTGCACGAGTCGGTACTGAAAGAGTATATGTACCTGCTTGAACAGAATTAAGTGTAAACTCAACATATTTGCCCGAAGTCGGATTTGACGAGCAAAGCACAACAAAACTATTTGTTCCGCAATTATAATCATTTGTTGCGTTGAATATTCCTACCGAGCCGTTAGTTGAACGAGAAACACTTTCGGCTTCAAATGTATAATTTTTTGGAACAGAATTGCGGGTTAATTTTATTTTATCAATATAACAACCCGAATTTCCTGCACTGCTGATTGTAAATCTTAATTTTACATTAGAAGTTGAAGAAACTGTAATATTGCCGCAACTGATTGTAACATAATCTGCAATAAATCCCGAAGCGCCGCTTGAATAAGCAAAGTTTACATTTGATGCAGTAGTTGTACCATTTACGCTGATGTTAAACTTACTTCTTGTCGGCGTTGCACGAGTAGGCACTGAAAGAGTATATGTACCTGCTTGAACAGAATTGAGTGTAAACTCGACATATTTGCCCGATGTTGGATTTGATGAGCAGAGTGTTACAAATTTGTTTGTTCCGCAATTATAGTCGTTTGTCGCTGTGAAAATTCCTACCGAGCCATTAGTAGTACGAGTAAGATTCTCCGCTTCAAATGTGTAACTGTTTGTAGCGGAAGTGGTTGTTGTAGTGTTTGTAGATGAACCCGATGAACGATTAAGTTTAATCTTATCAATATAACAACCTGAATTTCCCGCGCTGCTGATTGTAAATCTGATTTTTACATTAGAAGTTTGATTAGAAGCAATAGTTAAATTACCGCAATTTATTGTAACATAATCTGCAACAAACCCCGAAGCACCGCTTGAATAAGCGAAGTTAACATTTGATGCGGTGGTAGTGCCGTTTACGCTGATATTAAACTTACTTCTTGTCGGTGTTGCACGAGTCGGCACTAAAAGATTATAAGTTCCTGCCTGAACAGATGGAATTGTAAATTCAACATATTTGCCCGATGTTGGATTTGATGTGCAAAGTGCAATAAATTTATTTGTTCCGCAGTTATAATCATTTGTTGCAACAAAAGTTTCAATTGTGCCGTTTGTTGTGCGGTTAAGATTTTCTGCTTCAAAAGTATAATTTCCGTTCGCATTTGAAGCAGGTACAGTAGTAGGTGCTTGTGTATTTGCTGTGTTAACAAGTGCCGAAATAATACCTTGTTTTGCAACTTGGCAGGTGCTTCTGTCAATCAATGCAAAAGCATCGCCACCATTTGATGAGGTTACTTTACCATTATCCCACCAAATGCCTTTAATTCCGTAAGAGTTGCAGGTTTCAACAACTTTTTGAGCATAAGCCGCTCTTGCTGAATCATTGCTTTTGTTAACAGCACCGAATTCGCCGAGAATTACAGGAATATTTGCTTCGATATACTGAGAGAATTTCGAGCAAAATGAGTTGATTGTGCTAATATCACTTTGAGAGCCGAATGTGGTTTGATTGCCCCAAGTGAAACAGAAATTTTGCGGATAATAACTATGGAATTCTACTGCAATTCTGTTTGAAGCGGTATCAGTAGGGAGAATAAATCCATTAGTGTCAAAATTTGCCGCATAAGTGCTGATAATGAGTGTTCTGCTCGAATTGTTTGAGCCTGTTGCACGAACAGAATTTACAAACACTTGTGCTAATTGGTTTAGATTTTGATAATCATTTCCCGAAGCGTTCCAAGTGTTTTCGGTTTTTCGCATCTCATTATAACCTTCAAATAAAAGATGGTCGCCGTAGTTTTTAAACCTGTTTGCAATCGCTGTCCAAAGGTTGCCGAATTTTGTTTTTCTTTCAGACATTCCTGTATCAGAAGTATTCAGCCAACTCATTTCGTGATGAGTATTAACGATACAGAACATATCCTCCTCTAAAATCCAGTCAACAACTTGGTTTACCCTTGTCAACCATTGCTCATTTGGAACGCCTGTTGATGAGTTTATCGAGCCGTCCCAAGTTACCGGCAAACGAATTGTGTTGAAGCCGGCATTTTTGTATGCGAGAATCAGATTTTTTGTAATTGCCGGATTTCCCCAATAGGTTTCTCCATGACCAAAGGAGGAATCCAGAGTGTCGCCGATGTTGATTCCCACATTCATTTCTGCTACAAGATTATACGCTGTTATATTTCGCATAGTCATGTAGTTCGCTCCGTATGCCGTTTGTGGCACAATAAGAGCCGCCAAGATTAATACTATTGATAATAGTATTGCGAGAGATTGAAAAATTTTTTTCATTTATAATTACCTCCAAATTATAAAGTTATGCACATAATATCATTACATTATACAAAAATCAATACTATTTTTGAATATTTGGAGGCACTTTGAATAATTTTGTTAAACTTACATAAAGAATGTGATAGAAAATTGTCGGAAAAAATTTTGCTAAAAAATACAAAAGACCTCACCTAAAAGGTGAGGTCTTTCTTTAAATCAAAACTTTTAAATATTTGAATTTAAGCCTTGTTTTGAAGGTTTGTGCTTTATAAATTCCAAAGCCGAATTCATCAAGAAAATCAATAACTTCATCAGAATCTTCTACATAAATCGGCTGTTTTGAGAACAACGCTTTTTCGTAAATTTCTAAAATACTGTCAAGTCGTTTTTCATCAACTTCGCCGACAAAGCTTTGTTTTAACGACATTTTAAACTCATCGTATTCATAGCTTTCTTCAATCGGAATTCCAATAAATTTCATAATATCAATTATAATTCCAAATGCCGAAATAACTTGTGCTTTATAGTTTGATGAATTGAAAATCGCTTTTCTTTTAGAAAGCTTCTTTTTTCGTCGCAAGACTACTATTAAAACAAAGATTAACATAGCCGCAAAAATCGAACCTAAAACAACAATCCATACTATATATTTATTATCTGAATTTTTAGTTGTTGTACTGTTTTTATTTTGCTTTGGTCTTGAATTAAGGTTGTTATTGTTGTTTACACTTGGTTTTTGTGTAGCTTCGTTTTTCTTTTTAACCTTAACCTTTTTCTTTTTATCCTTTTGAGCCTTTGAACGCTCGCTCTTAACTGTTTGAGCAAAAGATTTTTGGTAGTACCCTGGTGTTACTTCAACAGGAACCCAGCCATAATTTGCATCAAAAACTTCAATCCAAGCATGAGCGTTACCATCGGTAATTTCAACCTGCTTTTTATTATCAACTGTTTTTGCTTTTGAAATTTGATCACTTGGCACAAAGAAGCCTTCGCAATATCTTGCAGGCACGCCAAACGAACGCAAAATTACCGCTGCTGCGGTAGCATAATGAGGCGAATAGCCTTTTAAGTTTTCATATATAAAATATGAAACAAAATCCTGATCATCAGGCAAAGCAGTAACTTCATCAGAATAAGAGGTGTTCTTTGCCAAAAAATCTCTTACGACATCAACAAGCTCATAAACATTGTTTGCAGAAAGCTCTTTTGAAAGTCTTGCAACATCATTAACGCCCTCTGGTAAAAGAGTATAATTTGAATTTACAAAGTTGCAATAGCTTGTCCACTCTTGTCTGAATTCAGGGTCAGAATAAAATGATGTATAAGGAATACTTGCAAGCGAAGCATTATCATAATAAGCTTTATAAGAATATTCTTTTAAATTATCATTATTTGCAGTAGAGTCATTTTCACTCATAATTTTTCCAGAAGAAACAGTACCGTTTAAAATATACATATATGGTTTGTTGCGTCTGAAATCAGAAAGAGTGAATTTTGCCTTATTAAGCTTTTTAGCATATTTGTCCTTTGCCAACATATCACCTGAAAGAGTGGCAAGCGACATTTTTTTACGATATAAATAGCCAATAAACTCATTTAATTTATCGTAATTATCTAAGCTTTTCCAAGAAAAGCCTGTATAAATGCTTCCTGTAAAACCTTTGAAATAAAGGTTTGTATTTACATCATTAGTAGTGAGTGTAAAGTAATGGCGGTTTTTTACTCGCCTGTCGCCATATTTATAAAGAAGACCGTCTTTCATAGAAGCGTCATGGTCTTCACCTGTTACAAGGTCATAGGCGTTAATTGCACCTTCAATCATATCAACTCGTGTTTTTTGCAATTCTTCACTGCGAGAAAAATCACCAAAAATACCTAAAGCGATTGAAAAACAAATCAAAACACAAACTGCTGTTGTTAAAGCACTTATACCAAATTGCTTATTCTTTTCTTTATAAGTGAAATCTTTTTCTTTGCTCTTTTTAAAGTTGTCTTTAAGCTTTGCGGTATTTTTTTGTCTGTTTGCAATATGCAAAACTGCCGAAGCAAATATTGCGCTAATATATAAAACAGCACATATCATATTTGGGACACAGCCAAAAATCATTCCAAATGCAAATACAGGTAAAGTAAAAAGAATTGCAAAATAGCAATTTGTTTTTCCGCTGATAAACAAGCTTAAAATCAAAGACAAAAGCCAAGCACAAAGTGCGAAAAACAAGGTTACTTGCAAATAATTACTGCTGTTTTGAACAACACCTGAGTCAGCAAGGCTGGTTTTCATTGACGCATAAATCGACTTTTCACAAGTGTAATAAATTACCTTTGTTGCAACAGGTAAAATGCCACTAAAACAAGCACAAATTCCAAGTGATACTGCAAGCGAAATTGAAAACAGTAGCATTTTCTTTTTAAATTTATACAAAATTATTGTAAAAAGTGTTGCTGAAACAATTAATGTTGGAATAACAATTAGTGCGTTTAAATTGATATTCATCATAGTTGTAAAGGCAAAAACAGTTGAAGCGACAAGGCTTGAAACAATCAAAATTCTCGCCAATACATTTATGAACTTTTTAGAAAAAGAAAAATCTTTATCATAATCATCGAAGGTAAACGAGATTCCCGAATTTACATATTCTTTATTGTAATCCATCTTGTTACCTCCTTAAAGCGTAATGTCGCAAAGACATTTATCTTCATACTCAGGCACAACTGGTATAAATTCAACATCTTCAACGCTTGGTAACTGACCGTCAGTATCATCAGTTACTAAAACTATACTCTTTTTGGAATAATCAATATCAAAAATATTTATCTTATTCTCTGTTTCTTTAACTGAAACGGTTGACATAAAAACAGTATGCGAGTAGCTTTTATTCTTAAAGAACTCACACTTATTAATATCTTCTTCTATAAAGAAAATACCACTTGAATATATTTTTGATAAAACATCATCAACCTGCGAAATATCGTTTATTTTCGCTATTTCATAGTCTTCCTTAATATAATTATACCAACCTGCATAATGAGCAATATTTTGCTTTGAAAGGCTTCTTGAAATAGAAACAAACGCACACATAAGCGAGTTTACATAAATAAAATCATCATAAGCATTTTGCTTTAAATCTAAAAACAAAAATACATTATCACTAAGCGGCAATGAAAACTCTTTTATCATATATTTTTCGGTTTTACTGCTTAATTTCCAATGGATTTTATTAAGCTTGTCGCCCTCTTTATACTCCCTTATGTTAAAAACTTCTGATGGGTCATCACCTGCTTTTCCTGTTGAAAAAAGCTGTGATGAGCCTGAAAAAATATCATTATTACGCATTTTTATCAAGCTTTCAACATTTTCAGGCATTACAGGAATATTTTTTGAAATATTGATTTTTTTAGAAAAACGGAAAAATGACAAAAAGTCATAAAAATACGCCTTTTTAATTAAAACCTCAATATTTCCCACATAATCGGAGTTGATATTATAATAAAATTTGTTATCTGAGAAAGGCGGTGCATTCAGCGTAAATGTGCAATCGTTTTGCGTGTTCAAAAACATATTTTTAACCTTTGCGGTCATTTTGATATGAGTCAGCGCAAAAGGCGAACGATTTTTTATATGAAACGCAAGTTTTATAGGATTATTAACAGTTGCTTCATCGTTTTCAACGCTAAGTCTTATGCTGGTTGCAAAATACGAAATTGTATGAACAACAAAAAGCAATAAAGGTATCATAACAAGCGTTGCAAAAACGATTACCGACAACACATTATCATATAATACGAAGAATAATCCACCGCAAATAACTACTACAAGGTAAATTAACCAACTTACTATCATTACAATAACCTTTCTGTTAGTTTATTCCGGGACATTTAACATTTTGCAAAATACTTGTAAGAATTTTTTCGTTAGAAGCGCCACTTATTTTTGCTTTCGGGCTTAAAGTAATTCTATGCTCAGCCGCCTGCAAGAATACGCTTGTAACATCATCAGGAATAACATAATCTCTGCCCTCATAAAAAGCTTTTGCACGAGCAAGTGAGGCTATTGCAACAGTACCACGAGGACTGATACCGAGTGTCAACAAATCACTTTTTCTTGTTTCATCAGCCAAAGCGACAATATAAGTGAAAATTTTATCATCGGTATAAACTCGTTGTACCTCTTTTTGCATTTTAATAATATCTTCAGCAGAAGCAACAGGTTTTACCGCTTCAAGCGGATTGTTGCCTTGCTTGCCCTTTAAAATATCAACCTCATCGGCAACATTTGGATAACCCATTGAAAGTCTTACTGAAAAACGGTCAAGCTGTGATTCAGGCAACATTTGTGTACCGATATAGCCGATTGGGTTTTGAGTAGCAATAACAATAAATGGTTTTGGAATTTCGTGAGTAACACCGTCAACGGTAATGTTACCCTCCTCCATTATTTCAAGCAAAGCCGACTGAGTTTTTGAAGATGTTCTGTTAATCTCATCGGCCAAAAACAAGTTGCACAAAGCTGCACCTTTTTTGTAAACAAAGGAATCGCTTTTTTTATCATAAACTGAAAAACCTGTAACATCGGTAGGCAAAACATCAGGAGTAAACTGTGTTCTGTTATACTCAAGATTAGTTGCTTTTGAAAGTGCAAGTGCCAGTGTGGTTTTACCAACACCAGGAATATCTTCAAGCAAAATATGACCGCCTGCTAAAACGGCAACTATAACCTTATCAATAATATCATCTTTACCGATGATTACTTTTGAAACTTCATTTTTTATTTCCCTTAATTTTTCAATATAGAGTTCGTTTTGATTGTTTTCCATTTTAAATTCTCCTTATAAAAAATTTATTATCTTTATAATACCACAATTAAGCTTATAAAGCAATATTTCTTTAAAAAAATTAATATGTTTGATTGAATATTTTTAAAAAGTATGTTACAATAAAACTAATATATTGGAAAGGTGTTTTTAAAATGTCTGTCAATAGTTTAAAACTGACTTTGCTAAACGACTTTAACTGCTTTAAAATGGCAAACGGTTATTTTGAAGCTGGACTTAAAAATCAAAGAGGTTGTTTTGATTTGTTTTTCCGCAGAGTTCCTGATAACGGCGGTTTTGCAATTTGCGCAGGTCTTGAACAAGCGATTGATTTTATCAAAAACTTAAGCTTTTGTGATGATGATATTGAGTTTTTAAAGCAAAACGGCAATTTTTCAGAAGGTTTTTTAGATTACCTTAAAAATTTCAAATTTGAGTGTGATGTTTACGCAATTCCAGAAGGCACACCGATTTTTGCAAAAGAGCCTATTGTAAAAGTGGTAGGCCCTATTATTCAGGCAACGCTAATTGAAACTGTGCTTCTGATTTCAATTAACCACCAAACTTTGATTGCTACAAAGGCTAACAGAATTGCTCGTGCTGCACAAGGTCGTGAGGTTGTTGAACTTGGTGTTCGTCGAGCTCATGGAACAGACGCTGCTTTAAACGGTGCAAGGGCTGCATACATTGGCGGTTGCGTTGCAAGCGGTTGCACATTAGCAAAAGAAAAATATGATATTCCGATTTTTGATTCAATGACTCACGCTTGGGTTGAGGTTTTTGATTCGGAATATGAAGCATTTTGTGCTTTTGCAAAGCAATATCCTGACAACTGCTACTTGTTAGTTGATACTTATAACACCTTAAAATCAGGTGTGAAAAATGCGATTAAATGTTTTGATGACATTTTAAAACCTCTTGGCAAACGACCTAAAGGTATCAGAATTGACAGCGGTGATATTACCTATCTTTCTAAAAAAGCAAGAAAAATGCTTGATGAAGCGGGCTATCCTGATTGCAAAATTATGGCCTCAAACTCGCTTGATGAATATATTATAAGAGATTTGATTATTGAGGGTGCAAAGGTTGATGTTTTCGGCGTTGGCGAAAGGCTTATTACCTCTGCTTCCGACCCTGTTTTCGGTGGTGTTTATAAATTAACTGCTCTCGAAAACGAAAAAGGCGAATTTTTGCCAAAGGTTAATTTTTCTGATAATGTCGGTAAAATTACATTGCCTTGCAACAAAAAAACTTACCGCCTTTTTGATGAACAAAGCGGTAAAGCACTTGCAGATGTAATTTCACTTTTTGATGAAGAAATTGATAACAAAAATGAGATTGAGCTTTTTGACCCTGACCACACCTGGAAAAGAAAAACGGTTGAAAACTTTATTGCAAGAGAACTTTTTGTAAAAGTTTTTGAGAACGGCGAATTAGTTTACAAATTGCCGAAAACCGATGAGATTCGAGATTATTGCACAGAACAAGTTGAATCTATCTGGGACGAGGTTCAGCGTTTTGAAAATCCGCATACTTACTATGTTGACTTGTCTGAAAAGCTTTGGAATATAAGAAACGATATGTTTAAAGAATTTACAAACTTAAAACAAATTTGAGGTGAAAAATTATGAAAAAATTAATTGCATTTTTATTGGCATTTACATTGCTTTTGTGCTTGAGTGCTTGTACCGACAGCGATGATAATGATGATACTAAAATTCAAACAACTTCTAAAAGAAATGTCGTAATAACAAAAGACGAAGTTGCAAAGCTTGTTAAAAACGGCAATATCACAGGCGCTAATCTTGCTTTGGGCACAAAGAAAGATGAAGTTGAAAACTATTATATGAATATTGTCGGCACAACTGCCGCTGAGCAAACTGCCGCTAAAACAAACAAAAAAGGTAAAGTTGTTAAGCCAAAACCTACTACTGAGCCTACAATGGTAACCGCAATCGGTCCAAACGGCGAATACTATGAGTATAAAAAAGGCGATAGCCTTTCATCAATTTGGTACAACGGCGAAAAGTATTACTTTTTAAATGATAATTTGGATGCCGGCGTTGCTATTATTGTTTGCAATGAAAAAGCATTTGGATTTAATATCGGCAATTGTCCGTCAATTGATGTTGAAACATCTTTAGGAAAGCCTGATGTTAAGGATACCCCTGATGCTACACAACTTTTCTTCTGTTTAGGTAGTGTTCAAAACGCTGTAAGATACACATATAATTTCGGTTCAAAACGACTTGACTTCATTTTCAGCAATGATAATCTTTTGGTTGTAACTTTGACCGAAACTAATGTTTACAAAGGCTTTTCAAAAGGTGCTGATGTAACCGCAACCGCAAAAGCAACACAAGAAACTACAGTTCCGACTTACACAAAGGTAGAGCAATGAAAATAATGTCGATTGATTTAGGGCTTGCAAGAACTGGTATAGCAGTTTGCGACCCGCTTGAAATGCTCGCTTCGCCTCATACTGTAATATTTGAAAAATATGAGCCAAAGCTAATAGAAAAAATTCTGGCGGTTATAAACGAGCTTAACCCCGAATTAATTGTGGTAGGTTATCCGCTTAATATGGACGGTTCTGCAGGCGAACGCGCAAAAGAATGTGAAAGAATTTCTAAAATAATCGAAGAAAAAAGCGGTGTTAAAACCGAACTTTACGATGAGCGCTGTACCACCGTTATGTCGCATAATGCGCTGAATGTTACCAATGTTCGAGGTAAAAAGCGTAAAGATATTGTCGATGCAGTCGCCGCTGTTATGATACTTGAAAGTTTTTTGGAATATAGAAAGAATAACAAAAAATAAAAAACTTCCCTTAGGGGAAGTTTTTATTTTTTGGATTTTTTGTTTTTTATTGTTTTGATTTTTGCATCAAATTTATCACAAATATCAGGGTCAAATTTCATTAAAAAGCAATTAACTAAGAATACTAAAAGAAGAAAAAAGCCAGTAATAATGACTGCCCAATTTGCTTTGAATTTTAACGATTTTTGCAACAAAAAAACAATATCACCTAAAACAGGTGCCAAAAATGTTAAAACAATAAAAAGGTAGCCGTAGTACGGCTCTTTTTTTGATGGTTGAGTTGCATTGTTTGACGATTGATTTGTTTTTGGCGCAGGAATTACATTTTGATTATTATAAAAATACTGCTTATCGCCTGAAAAACACATATCATCTTCATCAAACTCATCAAAAAGGTCGTCATCATCTTCAAAATCATCTTCGTTTAATTCTTCATAAAACTCGTATTCATCTGCTAAAATGGTCGCCTTTTCAATTGCATTATACTCGCCATCACCGTCAAAATCAAAATTTCCCAATGGGTCAAAAATGTCCCAACTATCACTACTCATAAATTTTTCCTCCGTTTCATTTTCTTTACAACTATCATTATACAAAAATTTAGTACAATAAAACGGACAAATAAAAATCCCCTCAAAAAGAGGGGAATTTTTTATAAATCATTGCTTGTGTCGTCATCACAACAAGCGTCTTCTTGTTTTGGCGGTTGAACATCAACACCCTCAGCAGTTACATTGCCAAGCCCTGTTGTTTCGCTGAAAAGCACATTGTTTTTTACAGCGTTAACAGCATCGGTCGGAATAATAATTTTCGCTGCTTTGCCATCACACATTTTAATCAGAGAATCATATTTTTTGAGTTCCAGAATAGAAGCGGTTGGGTTAGAATCAATCAACGCTTTAATACCGTCAGCCTCTGCTTGTTTTGCTAACAACAAAGCCTTTGCTTCACCTTCGGCTCTGGCAATACGAGCATCTCTTTCACCCTCAGCGGCAAGAATCATTGCTTGTTTATCACCCTCAGCACGAGTAATAGCGGCAGCCTTATGACCCTCAGCCTTTAAAAGTGCTTCTCTCTTATCTCTTTCCGCTTTCATTTGTTTTTCCATTGCTTGTTGGATTTCTTTAGGCGGAATAATATTTTTAAGCTCAACACGGGTAACCTTAATACCCCATTGGTCAGTAGCCTCATCAAGAAGTTTTGTCATATTGCCGTTGATTTTATCTCTTGAAGTAAGTGTTCCGTCAAGTTCAAGCTCACCGACAATATTACGAAGAGTAGTAGCGGTAAGATTTTCAAGTGCAGTAATAGGATTAACTGCACCGTAAGTGTATAATTTTGAATCAAAAACTTTAAAATACACAACTGTATCAATTTGCATTGTTACATTATCTTTTGTAATAACAGGTTGTGGCGGTGAGTCCATTACCTGCTCTTTTAAAGTAATTCTTCTTGCTACGCTTTCGAGCAAAGGTATTTTTACATGAAAACCTGCGCCCCATGTTGTTTTGTATTTTCCTAAAAATTCAATAACATATTCTGACGCTTGCGGTACAATTTTTATATTGCAAAGAATGACTAAGCCAATTACAACACATATACCGATTAAAACAAATTGCATAACTAAATTCCTCCTTAAATATTATAGTTTTACTCTCTGTCTTTTATGATTTTTTCAAGCTCTTCCATAAAGGAATTAATATCTTTAAACTTTCTATAAACCGAAGCGTAACGAACATAAGCGACATCATCAATTTCACGCAATTTTTCCATAACCATTTCGCCGATTTTTTTTGAGGTTACTTCTCTCTCCAAAGTGTTTTGCAATGAAATTTCAATTTCGTCAGCTGCTTTTTCAAGTTGCTCAAAAGTTACTTGACAACCCTCGCTTGCTTTTAACATACCATTTAAAAGCTTGTTTTTATCAAAGGTTTGTCTTGTTTTATCTTTTTTAACAACAATAATCGGAAAACTTTCAATTATTTCATAAGTTGTAAATCTTTCGCTGCAGCTCAAGCACTCTCTGCGACGACGGATTTTTTCGCCCTCTTCAGTTGGTCTTGAATCGACAACTTTGCTTTCAGCAAAACCGCAATATGGACATTTCATTTGTTTTTCCTCCGTTAATTGTTTACTTTTTGGTGGCAAGTCAAGCTTGTAGTAGTAAGCCCTGCAAACTCATAGCCATTTGATTTATAGAATTTACAAATTTTATCAAGAGCTTGAACCGTTGTGCTTTTTGCGAGTGTATCGTGCATTAAAACTACGCAACGGTCAACGCCTTTTGAATTCACTTTAACATTTCTTATAATTCGATTTGGGTCAATGTTATTTCCAGACGCATCACCAGAATCAACATTCCAATCAAAATATTTATAACCCTGATTCTCAACCATTTTGGTGAGCTTGCTCATAATACCCTTTGAATAATTTGCGCTGACAGTATTACTTGCACCACCAGGGAAACGAATTATTCTGGCATCAATACCTGTTTTCTTCAAAACCAAATTATGAATTTTATTAAGGTCATTAAAATAAGCCGAAGTGCTTGAATAAATCTTCTTGTAATCATGAGTATATGTATGAAGTGCTATTGTATGACCAGCATCGGTAATATCCTTCATATACTCAATTTTATCATTACCTGTAACAAAGAAAGTCGCTTTTGCGTTATACTTTTTCAGTATTTTCAATATTTTTTTGGTGTTGTTTGACGGACCGTCATCAAAAGTTAAATAAGCAATTTTTGATAATCTGCCATAAATTAACGCTTTACCGACAAATGATTTTGAGCTTTCCTTTTTATCCTTGAAAATCGACGTTACAGTGTAATGATACTGACTTTGTTTTTGAACATCGGTATCAACAAAAGAAAGCTTATTTGTTTCACTGATTTTTTTAAACTCACCGTTTGAATCTTTTTTATAAATAATATATTTTTGAGCGTTATTAACAGCTTCCCATTTAATCTGAACACCGTTCTTTTCACTTGTAAGTTCAATATCAGGTGATTTTAGGTAATTAACCTCTGTCGGCGAAACACCTTTTTCGCCCTCGTTTTCACCAGCAGTTCCTGCAATGTAATAGGTGTATTTACCGCTGTCAACCTGCGTATCTAAATAGTTGTTGCCGTCAACTGTATTTATTAAACTAAATTCACCGCCGTTGCTGCGATAAATATTATAATATTTTACTCCCTTAATCTCAATCCAACTAAGCGCAATTCCCTCGCCGTCAGGTTTTGCAGAGTTTAGTTTAAGCTGCGGTATTGTTTTGTAAGGTACTTCTTTTATTTCCTCGTGTCCGCATTTGCAAGTGTATTTGGATTTACCCTTTTGTGAATAAGTCGGAGCAATTAAAACTGTTGTTTTAAAATGATGCAGACAACTAAACAAAAAGCCCTCTTGCTTTGCATATTTATAAGCGACACTGCCATAATAACCTTTTATCAAAAAGTCCTCAATAGCACGCTTTTTACCGTTTTTATCAGTCTTGTAGCCGATTGATTTTTCTGTTATACTACTAACTTTTTTGCCTTTAATAGTTTCGGGAATGGTAACTTTGGTATCATTTCCTGAGTAATTGAAAATCTTTACCGTTTCATCAGGCAATTCATAATATTCAAGTTTGTCACTCTTTGCCGAAGTAATGTAGTTTGGTGAAACAGCAAAAGAGCCTAAAAACAACAAGGTAGCAACTAATACAATAATTGCCTGTTTCATAAACATCCTCCTATTAGTATAGTAATCACATTTTAACACAAAATATTGTAACTTTCAACCCCGAAAAGCTAATTATTTATGATATTTTGTATGGTTAATTATTCCGAAAGCTCTATAAATTTGTTCGCACAACATAACCCTCGCTAATTGGTGCGGAAATGTCATTTTTGACATTGATAATTTTAAGTCGGAATTTTGTTTTAATTTTTCAAAAAGTCCGAAAGAACTGCCGATTAAAAATACAATTTTGCTCTTTCCGTTTACTGCAAAATCTGATATTTTTTCAGAAAGTTCTTCGCTTGAAAATTGTTTACCCTCAATCGCCATTGAAATTACCGCTGACCCTTTTGGAATTTTTTCACTTATTTTTTCAGCCTCTTTTTCCAAAGCGAGTTGAATTTGCGAAGATGACGGGTTTTCAGGCAGTCTTTGCTCTGCAATTTCAACTATTTCAAAATCGCAAAAGCTTTTTAAGCGTTTTTTATATTCATCAACCGCCGAAACTAAATATTTTTCTTTTAAACTGCCTACACAAATAATTTTTATTGTTTGCATTTTGTTTTTCCTTTTACAAAATAATAATATCGTTATCTTCTGGTGCAGCAACCGACAGCAAATAGTCCTCACCATTTTTCATTCCGCCCATTTTAAGCAAACTTTCAGTAGTTTCGCTTGCCAAAAACGGTAAGTTATTTTCTTGACTTAAATGTGCCAAAACAATGCGTTTTGTGCCTGATTCAATAAGCTTTACCGCTTGTGAAGCGCAAGCAGTATTTGATAAATGCCCTTTTTCAGACAGTATTCTGCGTTTTAACATAAAAGAGTATTTAGAGTTGTTTTGAAGCATTTTTATATCGTGATTGCTTTCTAAAACAACCGCACTGCTACCCGAAATTGCGTTATCAACCTCGTCGGTTATAACGCCAAGGTCGGTGCAAACAGCAATTTTTTGATTGCCTAAATCAAATGTGTAACCGCAGCTTTCGTATGTATCGTGAGAGGTTGCAAAATGCTTTACGCCGATATTTTTAATATCGGTTTCTTCTTCCAAAACATTTGCATCAACCTTTTCGCTTAAAAAGCCTTTTTCTTCCATACCTTTGAAAGTGCCTGCAGTCGCAAAAACAGGAATTTTATTTTTTGTAGAAAAAACTCTTACACCGCTTGCATGGTCGATATGCTCATGAGTTACAAAAATTGCTTTGATTTTTGAAACGTCAATATCTCGTTGCAAAAGTGCTTGCGTTATTCTTTTTGCGGAAACACCTGCATCAACCAACACCGCTGTGTCGTTGTTTTCAATATAAACGCAGTTTCCGCTGCTTCCTGAGAATAAATTGCATATTTTTGACATAACTTCTCCTAAAATTATAAATTTAATAAAACTGTAAAAAGAATAGTTTTAAATAGTAAATTCACAAGCCAAGGTAATAATGAAAAACCTCTTGAAACAACTCTATAAAATTTTTTCTCATTATCTATTCTTTCATAATCTTCTTTACTAATCGATTGTTTTCGCTTTTTGCTAATAATAAAATACTCTGTAAATAATACAATAATCATATAAACAGATAAAATAGCTACTATTATTAAATCATATTTACTTGTTGTTTTAACTTCTGAAACAAAGATATTTAGTATTAATAAAATAATAATATCCACAATAACCGGTGCATAATAGCCACAAAAATACATATTCAAATTTTGCTCTGCCGCTTTATTGTCATTAGGCAGTTTGATTAAAAATACTAGTGAAAGAATTGCAAAAACAATTGAAGTAATAAACAAAATAATAAAAATCATAGATTAGCCCTTATACAAAATAGAATTGTGTGTCCCAAGCAGGAATGTATTTATAGTGTCGCATATAGATTTTATAATCATCACGAATTGAGTTAATTAGCAATGGTAATTCAAAATAATCTTCGGTGCGGTGATATGCCGAAACTAACATTTTAGGCTTGTAATTCTCGATTGTTCGCTTTGTGCCTAAAATTGCCTTTTCTTCCATTCCCTCAACATCATATTTTATAAAAGTTGCCTTTTCTCCGTTTAAAACATCATCAAGAGAAAGTGCGCTGATTTTTTCGCCTTTATCACTTGCAACAGAGTGTCTGCCGCCGTTGGTCAAAAAGCCGATTTCGCCCGAAAAATCATTTGCAGCCGAATTAAAAAGAAAAACATTTTCTTTATTTTCGTATTTTGCCTTTAATTTTTTAAAATTCTTTTTATCGGGTTCTAAAGCAAAAATCTTTTTGTAACCGCCGCAAAAACTTAAAAATTCATCAATAGTATCGCCGTTATAAGCACCTAAATCACAATAAATTTCATCTGTTTTTAGCTTTAAAATATTCTCATACGCTTCTTTTTGGTCGGTTTCGCAATCAAAAAGATAATCTATTTTTCCACTTAAACGGTAATTTACACAGTTTTCAAAAACTTTTTTTGACTGCTCATCAGCGAGCATATTATAAACTTTTTCTAAACTTTCTTTATGCTCAACAACATATTCCTTTGTAAAAAGTCCGCCACCGTAAACAGGTACATCAGGTGCTAAAACCTCAGTTTCAGCAGCGATTTTTTTAATGTTTTCTAAAACTTCATCACGAAAAGTGCCAAAAGCGATAAGCACTGTCATTTGAGGGTATTCTGCTTTTAATTCGTCATAGTGTTTTACAGTAAAACCTCGAAAATTTTGACCTCTTACAAAATCATCGCTCGCAAAAACGCCGACAGGCTTTAAGCCGTAATCGGATAGTGTATCTATTATTTTGTCAGCACCGTTTCCCATGCCATAAATTGCAATAGGTTTCTTAGCATTTTTTAAATAATTCCACATAATAAACACCTATCTATATATTATACACTACCCTTTTGTTTTTTTCAATATGTTGTGGTAAGAAAATAATTATAATTAATTGAACTTATAATTGTGTTTTTTATTCGGTTTTTAGCAAAAAATCCTTGACATTCGGGCTAAAATATAATATATTTAATATTACACATATAAATAAAATAAGTAAAAGTTTTGCATCTGTGCCAAAAATCGTGTTTTGCAGTACGGAACGGTACCAAAAGTATTAACTTTGGAGATAAACGACTACGCTTTTTTAAAAAGCGTAAAAAACTCTTTGCGGAGGTTGTTTATCAAGCAGAATGCGGCCAGCACAGAGCTAATTATTACAGCTTGTGCGGTTCTACCGCAAAGGGGGATGCAAATTATGTCAAACAAAAAGAATATTTTAGAACTCAAAAACATTACCGTATCTTTTGATGGTGAAAAAATTCTTGATGATATTTCTCTTTCAATATCCGATAAAGAATTTGTTACCTTGCTCGGTCCTTCGGGTTGCGGAAAAACCACAACTCTTCGCATTATTGCAGGATTTTTAGAGCCTGATAGCGGCGATGTTTTTTTTGATGGCGAGATTATTAATTCTTTGCCAGCAAACAAACGCAATGTAAACACTATTTTTCAGCGTTATGCGCTTTTTCCGCATCTTAATGTTTATGATAACATCGCTTTTGGCTTAAAGGTTAAAAAAGTGCCGAAAGATGAAATTAAAAAGCGTGTTAAAGAAATGCTTAAATTAGTTAATCTTGAAGGTTTTGAAAAGCGTAGTATTGCAAAGCTTTCAGGTGGACAGCAACAGCGTGTTGCAATTGCAAGAGCGGTTATTAATAAGCCGAAGATTTTGCTTTTAGATGAGCCGCTTGCAGCACTTGATTTAAAGCTTCGCAAAGATATGCAGACTGAGCTTAAAAATATTCAGAAGCAACTCGGAATTACCTTTATTTTTGTAACCCACGACCAAGAGGAAGCGCTTTCAATGAGCGATAAGGTTGTTGTTATGAACGAGGGTAAAATTCAACATATCGGCACACCGCAGGATATTTACAACGAGCCTGTTAATGCTTTTGTTGCTGATTTTATCGGCGAATCAAACATTATTGACGGTGTTATGCTTGACGACTTCAAGGTAAAAATTGAGGGCGTTACTTTGCAATGTCTTGATAAAGGCTTTAAAACAAACGAGGCGGTTGATGTTGTTATTCGCCCTGAAGATGTAGATATTGTTCACCCTGAAAAAGGTCTTATTACAGGTGAGGTTACTTCGGTAACATTTTTAGGCGTACATTTTGAAATAATTGTTGATGTAAACGGCTTTAAATGGATGATTCAAACTACTGATGAGTCAAAGGTTGGCGACAAAGTCGGTCTTTTAATCGAGCCTGACGCTATTCACATTATGAAAAAATCAAAATATTCAGGTCTTTACGGCGATTACAGTTCATTTAGTGATGAAATGGACGAAATCAGCAATCCTGATGTTGAAATAGTCAGCGAGGAGGATTAGAAGTTGAAAAAATCTTTCCTCTCAAAGCTTATTAATGCGCCTTATATTTTGTGGTCGGCAATTTTTATTGTTGTTCCGTTAATTATAGTTGCATATTTTACTTTTACAAATAAAAACGGTAGTTTTTCACTTGAAAATATTTATGAAATCCCTGATTATACAGGAATATTTTTGCGTTCAATAATTTATGCACTTGTTGCAACAGCGATTACACTTGTTGTTTCCTACCCTTTTGCTTACTTTATGTCAAGAACAAAGGTAAGAACACAAAGCATGATGATTATGCTTGTAATGCTTCCTATGTGGATGAACTTGCTTATTAGAACTTATTCCTGGACAACAATACTTGAAAAAACAGGGCTTATAAATTCATTTTTCGGTCTTTTCGGTTTAGGACCTTATAATTTAATCGGCACATCGGGTGCGGTTATTGTCGGTATGGTTTATAACTATTTGCCTTATATGATTTTGCCGATTTACACATCTATGTCAAAAATAGATAAATCATATATCGAAGCGGCAAAGGATTTAGGCTCTTCCAGTTTTGACAGCCTTAAAAGAGTTATTTTACCGCTGACCTTACCTGGCATAATTTCGGGTATTACTATGGTATTTGTACCATCTGTTTCAACCTTTTACATTGCCGATAAATTGGGCAGCACAAAAACGCTTATGATTGGCGATGTTATTCAAAAGAAATTTGATATTGATGTTTATTCGGGCATAGGCGCATCACTTTCATTAGTGCTTATGGTAATAATTCTCATTTGCATTGTGTTTATGAACCGATTTTCAGATAGCGAAGACGGGGGTATTATTGTATGAAAACTCTCGGAAAGATTATTAACGCTTTAATTTTCATATTCTTATATGCACCAATTGCGGTAATGATTGTATTTTCGTTCAATTCTTCCCGTTCAACCTATGTTTTTGAAAAATTTTCTTTAAAATGGTACGGCGAATTCTTAAACTCGACAATAACAATTACCGCAGTTAAAAACACGCTTTTATTAGCGGTTGTTTCAGCATTGATTGCAACTGTTTTCGGAACAATCGCTTCAATAGGCATTTACAATTTAAAATCCAAAACCGCCAAAGGTGCGATTATGGGTGTTACAAACATTCCTATGATGAACCCTGATGTTGTAACAGGTGTTTCTTTAATGCTTTTGTTCGTTTTCATAGGCAGATTTTTAGGACTCGCTTCATCATTAAGTGTTTACACCATTTTGATTGCGCATATTACATTTAACTTGCCTTATGTAATCTTAAATGTTTTACCAAAATTGCGACAAGTCGGCAACACCTATACCGAAGCGGCAAGAGATTTAGGTTGCACCTATTCAAAAGCGTTTTTAAAAGTAATATTCCCTAATATTTATTCGGGTATTTTGTCAGGTTTTTTGATGGCATTTACTTTATCGCTTGATGATTTTGTTATCAGCTATTTTACCAACGGAACAGGTTTTCAAACATTACCGTTGCTTATTTATTCAAAAACCAAAAAATCGGTTAAGCCTGATATTTATGCACTTTCAACCGTTATTTTTGTTGCAGTATTATTATTGTTGATTTTAGTAAACAGCATAAAAGCAAAATCAGAAAAGCAACAAAAAACAAAAAGAAGCTCAAAAGCTAAAAACATTGTTTTAACTGTTGTCAGTGCTACAGTTTGTATTGCAATTATTGCGTACTCTGCTATTCCTTCTGAAAACTACAATGAATTCAGCAAAAAGCTTAAATGTAAATATACAACCTCGCTTGCAGGTTCTACTTTAAATGTGTTTAACTGGGGCGAATATATTTCTGATGGTATTGATGATACTTTAAATGTAATTGAAGCTTTTGAAGATACTACAGGAATTCAGGTTAATTACGATAATTTTGATTCAAATGAAACTATGTATTCAAAATTAAAAAGCGGTGCGGTTGCTTATGATGTAATAATTCCATCGGATTATATGATTGAGCGACTTAAAAACGAAAAAATGTTAAGAAAGCTTGATTATTCAAAAATTCCTAACTATAAATTTATTGATAAAAAGTATAAAAACTTGTATTTTGATGAAAAAAATGAGTATTCTGTTCCTTACAGTGTCGGCAAAACAGGTCTTATCTACAACAGCAAAATGGTAAAAGGCAAGGTCGATTCCTGGAGCGTTATGTGGGATGAAAAGTATAAAGGTCAAGTTTTAACCTTTAATAACTCTCGTGATGCATTTTCAATTGCACAGTTTATGTTAGGTCAAGATGTAAACAGCACCAAAAAGTCCGATTGGAAAGCGGCTGCCCAGCTTTTGAAAAAGCAAAACAAAGTGTTGCAAGCAAGAGTTATGGACGAAGTTTTCACCAAAATGCCTGGCAACAACGCAGCAATTGCACCTTATTATGCAGGCGACTTTTTGACTATGTATGACTCTAATGAGAATTTGCGTTTTGTTTACCCAAAAGAGGGCGTAAATGTGTTTGTTGACTCACTTTGCGTACCGTCAAATGCAAAGAATTACGAAGCCGCTATGATGTTTATTAACTTTATGTTAGAGCCTGAAGTGGCACTTGCAAATGCTGAATATATTTGCTATGCTTCGCCAAACACAGCGGTTGTTAATAATGATAATTACAGCTTAAAGGGCAATGAAATTTTGTATCCTAAAAAGAAGGTTAAAGAGCAATACTATCACAATATTGACTCAAAAACCAGAAATTATTATGAAAAGCTTTGGGAAGAGGTGCTTTTGAGCTAATGAAAAAAGCAGTAATCTTCGACCTTGACGGAACTCTTTTAAACACAATTGACGATTTAGGCGATAGCGTAAACTATGTGCTGAAAAAGCACAACTACCCTACTTTTTCAATTGAAGAGTATAAATATAAGGTCGGCAATGGTATGCGAAAACTAATTGAGCGTTCATTGCCAGAAAACAAACTAAATGATGAAACAATCGAACAGGTTTTAGCAGAGTTTATGGCCTATTACAGTGAGCATAAAATGGATAAAACTGCTCCTTATGACAACATTGAACAGCTACTTAAAACGCTTAAACAAAAAGGTGTTAAAACAGCGGTTGTTACCAACAAGGCGCACATTAGTGCAAAACCGCTGATGGACGAAGTTTTTCCAGACCTTTTTGATGCGGTAATAGGTCAAAAAGAGGGCGTTCCGACAAAACCAGACCCAACTTCTGTTTTTGCAGTTATGAAAGAATTAGGTGTCAGCGCTGACGAATGTTTATATCTTGGCGATTCAGGCGTTGATATGCAAACCGCTAAAAATGCAGGAATTTTTGGTATCGGCGTTTTATGGGGCTTTCGTAAGGCGGACGAACTAATAGAAAACGGAGCTAAAAAACTAATAGGAAAACCACAAGAATTGTTAGAATTATTATAGGAGAAAATTATGAAAAAGGTAACATGTGATTTAACGGTTGTAGGCGCAGGTGTTGCAGGAATTTGTACTGCAATTGCGGCTGCAAGACAAGGACTGAAAGTTGCTTTAATAAACGATAGGAATGTTTTGGGCGGAAACGCAAGCAGCGAGCACAGAGTTCATATTAACAGCGGTACTGACGGAAATAATTCGTTTTATTCTCGTGAGGCAGGTATTGCTGATGAATTAAAGCTTTCTGTTTTTCACTACAACCCAAAATACAATGTAAAGCAAGAATTTCATCTTATTGATATGGCTTTGTTTCAAAAGGTTTTAAATGAAAAAAATATTCAGCTTTTTTTAGGCACAAGCGTTTATGATTGCGAGGTTGAAAACGGTAAAATCACAAAAGCTTTTGCCACAAAAAGCAATACTCAGGAAGATTTTGCATTTGAAAGTGATATGTTTTGCGACGCTTCAGGCGATGGAATTTTGGCTTTTAAAGCGGGTTGCGAATACAGAATGGGTAGAGAGTCAAAATATGAATTTGATGAGTCGTTAGCCCCTGAAAAAGCCGATGACGCAGTTATGGGCAGTTGTCTTTTGTTCTCTGCAAGACATACAGGAGAAAGCGTGAAATATGTTAAACCATCATTTGCTTATGACCTTGTTAAAGATGATATGATAAAGTATTTTAACAAGCCTGAAACAGGCCGCTCCTTGCCAAAGGTTGGCGATAAATACAACGGCTTATGGTGGCTTGAATACTCTTATCCTTTAAATCCTTTAACCGATGCCGACAAGGTTGATTTTGAGCTTAAAAAGTTGATTTACGGCTATTGGGATTACATAAAAAATTCAGGTAATTACCCTAATTCTGATGATATGGTTGTTGATTGGATTGCACCTTACGCTTCAAAGCGTGAATCAAGAAGATTTATGGGTGAATACATTTTAAAACAAAGCGATATTCAAAACAGAGTTGATTTTGATGATGCTGTTTCAACAGGCGGTTGGTCGCTTGATATTCACGATTTCGAGGGTATTTACGGTAACGGTCCTACAAGTGCTTTTGGCGAAGTAAAATCAATGTATAATATTCCTTTTTCTATTATGTACTCAAAGGATATTGATAACTTGTTTTTAGGCGGCAGAATTGTCAGCTGTACTCATATTGCATTAGGCTCGATAAGAGTTATGCAAACGCTTGGCGCAATGGGACAAGCAGTCGGAACCGCAGCTTACCTTTGCAAAAAATACGCTTGTACACCAAGCGAAGTTAAAAAAAGCTATATTGCCGAATTGCAAAGCACTTTGCAAAAAAACGGTCAATACATTATCGGCAAAAAAGAGGATTGCGGTTTTGCAAAATACGCAAAAATCGCCGCAAGCTCTACAAAGCTTTTTAAAAACACTAATGCTGATAAAGAGTTTTGTTTAGATGAAAACCTGACCTTTACATTGCCGATTTCAAAAGCATTTACCAATAAATTTGAATTAAAACTCAAAAACTGTGAAAAGCCAACTGTTTTGAAATACAGTATTTATTCTGAGCAAAGCGATACCATTAACGACAAGGGCGAGTTGATAAAACAAGGCGAAGTAAATGTTGAGCCTGATTTTGACGGCTATTTGCCTATCTTACTTGATGTTGATACTTCACTTGAAAGGATTTTTATTGTATTTGAAAAGAACGAAAACTTAACTGTTTTTGGTACAATTAATCGCTTAACGGGTGCTCCGTCATATTTTGATTTTAAAAATGCAAAAAGCGAAAATGGTTTTTCATTTTGCTTTAAAGGCGTTGAAAATTCGCCTGAAATGTACAATGCAAATATGGTTGCAAATGGCTATTCAAGGGCGTATAAAGGTGCTAACTGCTGGATAAGCGAAAACAAAGAAAATCAGTGGTTGCAGCTTGAATTTGACAAGCCGATTGATGTTTCAAATATTCAGATTTATTTCAATCCGCAATATGAAACCGACCATTTCAACACACCGATTAAGCAGTTGATTACCGATTATAAAATGACTGTTTTTGCTGAAAATGGTACTGATGAAACCGAAATAAATGATAATTACCTTGCTCAGAATTCGTTTGATGTAAATTATAAAAAAGTAACAAAAATTAAATTTGATTTTTATAAAAACAACGGCTCAAACGAGTTTGAAGTCTTTACAGTAAAAGTATTTTAAATGATAAACGGGAACGCTGTTGCGTTCCCGTTTTTTGTGTAAAACCACCCTTTAGTCGCCGAACGGCGACAGTTTCCCTCAAGGGACACCTCAAAAAAGTTTGTGATTCTCTAAAAATATGAGAATAGACCTTGTAAGCCGTCCCCTATGGGGAAGGTGTCATCGTTAGATGACGGAAGGGGGGATTTGTTGCAGAATCTTTTTCGGCGTATCCTACGGCACCGACCTACAAGGATTTTAGATGTTTTAGCAAACTTGAAAAGGCTTCTCCTCTAAAGAGGCTGTGCCGTAGGCGGTGGTGAGGTGTAATAAAAAACGGGACGCACCGTAAGCCGTCTCCTACACCAAATTTTAAAGCAAGCACAAACAATGTAGGGGTCGGGTTCCCACACGTCCCGTTCCTTTTAAAGTCTTATGAAACATCTAAAAAAGAGTGCAACGCACTCTTTTCTAACTTTTGCTTACATTTTATTTTCATCATAATGGGCACGCTCGCCACCGATAAATTTCGGGCGGGTTCTTGCGCAAATTATATTCGCCTCGCCTATTTTTTTAACCGATAATCTTACAGGCACCGCAACTTTTTTAAGGTGCATTCCGATAAGCGTTCCGCCAATATCAATACCTGCGTCAGCCTTGATTTGTTCAACTGCAACAGGATTTTGAAAATTTTTATAAGCCGCTGTGGCAAATGAGCCGCCCGCTTTTGGTTGCGGTACAACATTAACCTCATCAAGACCTGACTTTTGGCATAATTCTTTTTCAATTATAATTGCTCTGTTCAAATGCTCACAGCATTGCGCTGCAAGATAAATTCCTTTTTCCTGCAAAATTTCATAAATAGCAGAAAAAATTTCATTTGCAGTATCTACACTCGATGAAGTACCGATTTTTTCGCCGATTACCTCACTTGATGAGCAACCAACCACCAAAATATCGCCCTTTTTCAAATTAGCTGTTTGAATTAACTCGTTTACAACAGCTTTTGTTTCAGTTTTAATACTCATAAATTTTACCTCATAAAAAGGACTGCTTAATTGAAGCAGTCCTTTGATTAATTAAATGCCGATTTCAAGAGCAACATCATATAATTTTTTGTCAAACTCTTGCTTCATTTGCAAAGCCTCGTAAATATCATAATCAACAATTTTATTATCGCGAGATGCAATAACACGGTTGCCGATGCCTTTTTTTAGTAACTCAACTGCTGCAACGCCCATTCTTGAAGCCAAAACTCTATCACGAACAGATGCGTTACCGCCACGCTGAACATGACCTAAAATAGTTGCACGAGTTTCAATTCCTGTTGTTTCCTCAATTTTTTGAGCCAACTCAAACGAACCGCCTACGCCCTCAGCAACAACGATAATAAAGTGTTTTTTACCGCTTTCTTGACCTTTTTGAATTTTTCTAATCATTTCATCAAAAGTAGTTTCGATTTCCGGAACTAAAATATAGGTTGCACCTACCGCAACACCAACATGCAACGC
>CACZIY010000002.1 GCA_902781345.1 Oscillospiraceae bacterium
CATTCATCAACAGAAATTAAACCTTTATCGCCCTCTTGACCACCTGATACAGCGTAAAATGGTGTTTTATCAAGAACGATTAAGCCTTTATTGCCCTCTGAAATCTCAGAAACCTGCTCATTTTCAAATACAATTGCTTTGATTTTAGCAGTTTCTTCAAGCTTTTCATAGCCAACAAATTCAGTTGAATCAACACCGTCAAATTTTAAATCTTTACTTGCCCATGATTCACCGTCAGAAGCCTTTCTTGCATTTCTTGCACGCTCCTTTTGCTCAACCATAAGTTTTTTAAATTCTTCTTCATCAACGCTTAAACCGCTTTCTTCCAAAACATCTTTTGTAAGGTCAAGTGGAAAACCGAATGTATCGTAAAGCTTAAATGCGTTTTCACCTGAAAGCTGTTTACCGTCAATATTATCAATCAAATCATTAAGCAACGAAAGACCTTGGTCGATTGTTTTGTTAAATGACTCTTCTTCATTATTAATAAGCTTTTTAATAAAATCTCTTTTTTCAAGAACCTCAGGATATGCCCCTTTGTTTTCTTCAATAACAGTGTCGCAAACATCAGATAAAAATGCACGATTAATACCTAATAATCTGCCGTGTCTTGCGGCTCTTCTGAGCAATCGGCGAAGAACATAACCTCTGCCCTCGTTTGAAGGCATAACACCGTCAGCAATCATAAATGTAGTTGAACGAATATGGTCGGTAATTACACGAAGTGAAACATCGGTTTTTTCATTATCGCCATAATGAATACCTGCAATTTCGCTAACTTTTTTCATAATATTCTGAACAGTATCAACCTCAAAAATATTATTTACATCTTGCATAATACAAGCAAGTCTTTCAAGTCCCATACCAGTATCAATATTAGGATGCTCAAGCGGTGTATAATTGCCGTTACCGTCATTATTAAACTGTGTAAATACATTGTTCCAGAATTCAACATATCTATCACATTCGCAACCGACTTTACAATCTGGCTTGCCACAACCGTATTTTTCGCCTCTGTCAAAGTACAACTCAGAACAAGGACCGCAAGGACCTGAACCGTGCTCCCAGAAGTTGTCTTCCTTGCCAAATCTTACGATTCTGTCAGGTGAAACGCCAACTTCCTTAGTCCAGATATCAAAGGCTTCGTCATCATCTTGATAAATTGAAACCCAGATTTTATCAACAGGTAATTCAAGTACCTTAGTGCAAAATTCCCAAGCCCAAGAGGTTGCCTCGTGCTTGAAATAATCGCCAAACGAGAAATTACCAAGCATTTCAAAATATGTTCCGTGACGAGCGGTTTTACCAACCTGCTCAATATCAGGTGTTCTAATACATTTTTGACAAGTTGTAACTCTCTTTCTCGGCGGTGTTACCTCACCCGTAAAATACTTTTTCATCGGCGCCATGCCCGAATTAATTAAAAGCAAGCTTTTATCATCTTTTGGTATAAGCGGAAAACTTTTTAGCCTTAAATGGCCTTTGCTTTCAAAAAAGCTTAAATACTTTTCTCTTAATTCATTTAATCCTGTCCATTGCATTTTGAAAAATCTCCTTTACAAAAATAAAAAGCACCTAAAAAACACAACTCGGGGCGAAATAAAATTCCGTGGTACCACCCGACTTGCACTTCTTTTGTGCCGCTTTAAAACCCTGTAACGTAGGTCAAACGCTTAAATTCATCATAAAAGTGCAGATAAAACTGGCATTTTGTTTCGCATTTAAGTGTTTTCACCGATCACACTCTCTCTGAAAAACGCTGTAAACAAATTAGGTTTTATATCGCATCAATATTTAAAATACAATGCAATTATATGATTTTTTTTGCAATTTGTCAATGCTTTTGAAAGAAATTTTATAAAAAAATTGATTTTTTGTTGAAAAATTATCGGTTTTGTATTATTATTGTATTGTTAAACTAATTTCAGAGGTGTATTTATGTTATATTCAGAAATGAGTAAAGAACAACTTTTAGGTGAAAAGGAACAACTTTTAAAAAAGTATGACGAATACAAAGCGTTAAACTTAAACCTTAATATGTCGAGAGGTAAACCAAGCAAAGAACAGCTTGATATTTCAAACGAATTATTCCATCTTGTTGATGCTGATAATGCTGTTACTCAAGACGGTACAGAGTGCAGAAACTATGGCGGTTTAGTCGGTATTCCTGAAATGAAAAAGATTTTTGCTGACCTTTTCGGATGTCCTGTCGAAAATGTTATTATCGGTGAAAATTCTTCATTACATATGATGTTTGATATCATCGCTCAAGCAGTTTCTCGTGGTCTTGACGGTGAAAAACCTTGGCTTGTACAAGGCAAAGTTAAATTCTTATGCCCTTGCCCTGGTTACGACAGACATTTTGCAATAACCGAATATTTTGGTATTGAGAATATTCCTGTTCCAATGACTGAAAACGGTCCTGATATGGATATGGTTGAAGAATTAGTAAAAGACCCGCTTGTAAAAGGCATTTGGTGTGTACCTAAATACTCAAATCCAGACGGTTATTCTTATTCAGATGAAACAATTATCAGATTGGCTTCACTTCAACCTGCTGCAAACGACTTCAGAATAATGTATGATAACGCTTATGCAGTTCATCATTTATATGAAGACAGACAAGATGATGTTTTGTGTCTGTTTCAGGAGTGCATTAAAAGAGGCACCGAGAAAATGATACTTTATTTTATGTCAACTTCAAAAATTACTCATCCAGGCTCAGGTGTAAGTGCGCTTTGTGCTTCTGACCACAATATTGATTTAATGAAACAAAGAATGCAGTATCAGACAATCGGCCCTGACAAGGTAAATCAACTTCGTCATGCAAGATTTTTGAAAGACAGCGAAAACATTAAAAAAATTATGAAAAAGCACGCTGAAATTATGCGTCCTAAATTCCAAGCGGTTATTGATGAGTATGAAAATGAGTTAAAGCCTTATGGTGTAGGCACAATCACTTATCCAAACGGTGGCTATTTCATCAGCTTTTATGCACCAGAGGGTTGTGCAAAAAGAACGGTTGAACTTTGTAAACAAGTCGGTTTAGTTACTACTCCTGCAGGCTCTGCTTACCCATACGGAAAAGACCCAAAAGATTCTCATATCAGAATAGCGCCAAGCTTTCCACCGTTAGATGAATTAAAACAAGCTGTTAAAATCTTTTCAGTTTCTGCAAAAATTGCAACAATTGAAAAACTTTTACAAAAATAACTATTTTCTAATTGACTTTTAGGTTATTATAATATATAATATAGTTTGTTGTATTGACAAAAGTACATTAATTTTTTGGAGGATTCCTAAATGAAACGAACAAGCAAATCGGTATTTTTCATTATTGCTATTCTAATACTTGTATTTACCTACCTTTCATTTGCAGGTTTTGCAACTTATTATGGTGATAATAAAAATGTCGCAGTAAAAGGCGTTGACGATATCCGCTGGGGTATTGATATTCAAGGCGGTGTTGAGGCAGTTTTCAAAGCAGATGTTGAAAATCCTACCTCTGCCGACATGAAAAAAGCCGAACAAATTATTAAAAAGCGTCTTTTAAACAAGAATATTACTGATTCTGAAGTAAATATTGATAACAATAGTAACAGAATTATTGTAAGATTCCCTTGGCAAAAAGATACAAACGATTTTGAACCTACTGAAGCTGTAAAAGAGCTCGGTGCTATGGCTGTGCTTACTTTCAACGAAGGCGACGGCTCTTCAAAAGGCACACAAATACTTATAGGTTCAAAAGATATCGATTCAGCAAAAGGAATTGTTGATAACGATGGCGATTGGAAAGTTCAATTAAAACTTACAAGCCACGGTAAATCTGAGTTTGCAAGTGCAACTTCAAGATTAACAGGTCAACAAATTTCTATCTGGCTTGATGATGAATGTATTTCTGCACCAAAGGTAAACGAAGCTATTACTGATGGTACTGCATTAATTACAGGTAACTTTGACCAAGAGTCAGCTAATGACCTTGCAAATACAATTAATGCTGGTTCTCTCCCATTTGCTCTTTCTGCTGATGATTCAAGATTAAGCGTTATCGAGCCTACTCTCGGTCAATCTGCATTAAGCGTTATGCTTTTGGCTGGTATCATTGCATATTGTATTATCGTAGTAATTATGATTTTACTTTACAGAGTTCCAGGCTTTGTTGCAGCACTTTCAATCACTTGTCAAATTGCTGGTATCTTTGCATTCATCTCAGGTTTCTTACCTTACTTTGAAGGATTTACACTTACAATACCAGGTATTGCGGGTATTATTCTTTCAATAGGTATGGGCGTTGACGCTAACGTAATTAACGCAGAGCGTGTTAAAGATGAATTCTCACAAGGCAAAACAATTGACGGTGCTATTCATACTGGTTTCAAGCGTGGTTTCGGTGCTATCATAGATGGTAACGTAACTGTGGTTATTGTATCAGTTGTTTTGATGGGTGCTTTTGGACCTACCGATACAATCTGGTCATATATTATGACATTGTTTGGTGTAAACTTACTCGGTTCATCAATTACAGGTTCAATTTATTCATTCGGTTATACACTTTTAATAGGTGCTATCTTCAACCTCGTTGTTGGTGTTGCACTTTCAAGATTAATGGTTAAGAGTCTTTCTTCCTTTAAATGTTTAAGAAAGCCTTGGTTGTTTGGAGGTAAAAAAGATGCATAAAACTTATGATGTTATTGGTAAATTCAAATTTTTGATTTGGGTACCTCTTACTGTAATTGTTGTCGGAATATTCTTTAACATTTTTGTTGGTGCTGATCTTTCAATCGACTTTAAAGGCGGTTCTACTCTTTCTTATTCTTATGAAGGCAAGCTTAACGAAAAAGAATTAATTAAAGAAACTGAGAAAGCTATTAAGGACGCAGGCAGCCAAACAAATTTAGTGTACTCTTACACAGGCACACTTGAATCTAAAAATGTACAAACAACTTTAGATAATGTTAAAATTGACGGTGTTTCATTTACTGCTGAAAACGGAACAAAAAAAGGTAATTCTTATATTTATGTATATGCTATCGGTAATAAGGTTTTAACAAAAGCTGATGTTGATAAAGTTACTGCAGCATTACAATCTGGTCATGCAGATAATAAAATAGCTTATAGTTCAAAAACTGAAAAACCTTATTCAAAAACAAAAGTTGAAGCTATCAGCAGCCAAGACTTTTCTACAGGTGCAAAATCAATTAAAACAAATGTTGTTGGTAACATTTCACTTACAACTGCACAGCTTGACAAAATTAAAAATGTTGTAGAAACAAAATTTGCTTCAAACAAAATTGCTTCTACAAGTGCTACAACAGTAAGCCCAAGCTTTGGTGTTTTATTCTTTATTAAATCACTTTATGCAGTAATTCTTGCAAGCATTTTTGTAATTATATATGTAGGTATCAGATTTAAAAATGTTGGTGGTGTTAAAGCGGCTGTTTCTGCTTTAATTGCATTGATTCACGATATTTCATTTATCTACTTCTTTAATGTAATTTTTGGAATTACAATTGATATTAACTTTATCGCTGTATTCCTTACAGTTCTTGGTTACTCACTTAACGATACAATCGTTATTTACGATAGAATTCGTGAAAACAAAGAATTATACGGTAATAAAAAATCAATCAGAGAGCTTGCAAATCTTTCAATTTCTCAATCAATGAAGAGAACAGCAGTTACTTCTTTAACAACCTTTGTTGCTATTATGACAGTTGTAGTTGTAGCTTCTGTTAAAGGACTTGATTCTATTTTGACATTTGCAATTCCAATGTCAATCGGTACAATTTGTGGTACTTTCTCTTCTCTCTTCGTAGCAGGACCGATTTATGTGTTCTGGTGTGAAAGAAAAGAAAAGAAAGGTAACAAGGAAAACCACTATACCAACAAAATCAACCCAAAGAATGCAAAGAAAAAAGCATATTAATAAATTTCACCGCTTGAATTTTCAAGCGGTGTTTTTTTACTTGAAGAAACAATGAAAATATGGTAAAATAATTATATTAGGTTTTTTGGAGGTATTCGATGAAGGTTTTAGCGATTGACGGTA
This sequence comes from Oscillospiraceae bacterium, assembly GCA_902781345.1. Taxonomy (GTDB): domain Bacteria; phylum Bacillota; class Clostridia; order Oscillospirales; family Acutalibacteraceae; genus RUG11462. The sequence continues at coordinate 6,050 of CACZIY010000002.1, forward strand.
ACTCAATAATCAACCGTGCCTATTACGGTATCAGACTTCTTTCTACAAAAGAAGGAATTTTTACCAATGCAATTTACGGTTTTACAAATATACTTTTAAAATTGATTGATGAAAACAATCCTGATTTGATTTTGGTGGCTTTCGATTTAAAAGCGCCTACTTTCAGGCACAAAATATATGCTGATTACAAGGCAGGCAGAAAGCCAATGCCTGAAGAGCTTCGTATGCAAATCCCTATTATGAAGGATTTGTTAAGAGCCTTTGGTTGCGGTGTGCTTGAGCTTGAGGGATATGAAGCTGATGATATTTTAGGCACAATCGCAAAAAAGGCAAATAATAATAACGACACTTGTGTTATCGCAACTGGCGACCGTGATGCTTTGCAGTTAGTTTCTGATAATGTAAATATTCATTTAGCAGCTACTAAAGCAGGCAAGCCTGAAGTCAGAATTTATGATACTGAAAAAATAAAAGAAGAATACGGTGTAACACCTGAACAAATGATTGAAATTAAAGCTTTACAGGGTGATTCTTCCGATAATATTCCAGGTGTTCAAGGTGTAGGACCTAAAACCGCATCAACACTTATTCAGCAGTTTGGTAGTATTGAGAGCTTATATGAAAACATTGAAAATGCTGATATGCGTGAAAACCTTAAAAATAAGCTTTTAACTGATAAAGATAATGCTTTTTTGAGCAAAACCTTGGGCACAATTAATTGTGATGTGCCTGTTGAAATACCTACAAAATTAGAAAGAAACGATAAAGAGCTTAGAAGTCTTTTGATTAAGCTTGAAATGTTTAAAATTTTAGAAAAACTTAATATTCAGGTTGATAAAGAAGAAATTGATGATTCTTTAATTCCAAAAAGTATTGATGTTTCTTTTAAAAAGACTAATGTAATACCAGATAATTCAATTGTTTTAGTTGAAAACGACACCGTTTTTGCAAAAAAGGATAACGAATACTATATTTGCGAAAATGTTAATTTATCAAGCGTTAAAGGCATAATTACGCATAATTGCAAGCAGTTATTCCATCAAATCGACGGCTTTTGCGAAATCGCATTTGACACAATGCTTGCGGCTTACCTAATCAATCCTGATAAGAACAATTACTCGCTTGAAAGATTTGAGCTTGAATATCAGGCTGAAGAATTTAACGGCGAAAATGCTGAAATAGCTAAAAAACTTTGTTTAATCGAAAAATTATATAAAAGATTTAGCGAAGATATTAAAGAAAACGAGCAGGAAAAGCTACTTAATGAAGTTGAAATTCCTCTCTCCTATACCCTGTTTTTAATGGAAAAAGAAGGCTTTGAGGTTGATGCAAAGGGTATTCAAGAATTTGGCGAGAAATTAGCTCAAAGAGAAGATTTTTTGAAAAGTTTAATTTTTCAGATTATCGGCTATGAGTTTAATCTGAATTCGCCTAAGCAGTTAGGTGAAGCACTTTTTGAAAAGTTAGGTCTTCCCCATTCTAAAAAAACTAAAACAGGTTATTCAACCAATGCCGAAGTGCTTGAAAAATTAAAATATGAGTCTGAAGCAGTTGAATATTTGCTGGAGTATCGTTCTGTTACAAAGCTTCGCTCAACCTATTGCGATGGTCTTTTAAAATGTATTGATAACAAAGATAATCGTATACACTCAACGCTGAATCAGGTTGAAACTCGAACAGGCAGAATCAGCTCATCAGAGCCTAATTTGCAAAATATTCCTGTTAGAACTGAACTTGGCCGTGAAATGCGAAAATTCTTCAGAGCAAAGCAAGGCTATTTGCTTGTTGATGCAGACTACTCACAAATTGAATTGCGTGTTTTAGCGTCAGTTGCTAATGATGAAAGAATGATTGAAGCGTTTAATAACGGAGCTGATATTCACACAATTACCGCTTCACAGGTATTTGATGTACCTGTTGAATTGATGACACCTGAAATTCGTTCAAGGGCAAAAGCGGTTAATTTTGGTATAGTTTACGGTATTGGTGCGTTTTCGCTTTCAAAAGATATTCATGTAAGCGTTGCACAAGCAAAAAAATATATTGAAGATTATCTTACAACTTACAGCGGTGTAAGCAAATACTTAAATGAATGTGTCGAAAAAGCCAAAGAAAAAGGCTATGTTTCTACTCTTTTCGGCAGAAGAAGATATTTACCTGAGCTTACCGCATCTAACCATAATGTAAGAGCATTTGGCGAGCGAGTTGCTAAAAATATGCCTATTCAAGGTACTGCTGCTGATATTATTAAAATCGCTATGAATAAGGTTAATCAAAGACTCATTAAAGAAAAACTTGATGCAAAGCTTATTATGCAGGTACACGATGAATTAATTATAGAAGCAAAAGAAGAAATTGCACCGCAAGTAGCAATATTACTCAAGCAAGAAATGGAAAATGCGGTAGAAATGAAAGTGCCGATGCCTGTTGAAGTAAAATTTGCAAAAACCTGGTATGAAACGAAGTGATAAAATGAAAGTTTTATTTGTATGCACAGGCAATACCTGTAGAAGTCCTATGGCTGAGGGTATCGCTAAAAATCTTTACCCAAATTGTATGTTTTCAAGTGCTGGAATTTTTGCGCAAGAAAACTCACCAGCAACAGAAAACGCAATAATTGCAATGAAGAATATGGATATTGATATTTCAAATCACAAAGCAAGACAGCTTACGCAAGATTTAGCAGATAGTGCCGATATAATCGTGCCTATGACTGAAAGTCATTACTATACACTTTTGCAAGCTGGTATTGAAAAAGATAAAATAAAAATGTTTAAATCCCCTGTTCCCGACCCTTTTGGTCAGTCGTTAGAGGTATATGAAAAAACAGCAAAAACTCTAAAAAACAACATTAAAGAATTGTTTGGTGAGAATTTTGATAGTTAAACTAAATAAAAGCCATTTAGATGATGTTTTATTAATTGAAAATGAATGTTTTTCACACCCAAAGTCAAAAGAAACAATTAAAGAAGAATTAAACAACGAAAACTACATCTTTTTAGGCTATTCAGTCAACCAAAAAATAGTTGCATATATAAACTATTATAAAGTTTTAGATGAGATAAATATCGGCAATATCGCTGTTTTAAATGATTTCAGAAAGCAAGGTATTGCTACAGAATTACTTAATAAAGTATTTTTGGAAAACAAAAATTCGACTGTATTTTTAGAAGTTCGAGAATCAAACTTGCCTGCAATAAATCTTTATAAATCACTAAACTTTGAGCAGATAAGTATCAGAAAGAATTATTACAAAAATCCAGTTGAAAATGCTGTAATTTTTAAAAAGGAATAAATTATGAAAATATTGGCAATCGAATCCTCTTGCGATGATACCGCAGTCGCAATTGTAGAAAACAGAAAAGTGTTATCGTCACTAATCGCTTCGCAGATTGATGAACATATTGTTTATGGCGGTGTTGTACCTGAAATCGCGTCAAGAATGCATATTGAGGCAATTTCAAACCTGTATAAAGAAGCGTTAAAACAAGCAAATTTGACAATTGATGATATAGACGCTATCGCTGTAACTTATGCACCAGGACTTGTAGGCTCGCTTTTAGTAGGCGTAAGCTTTGCAAAAGGTCTTAGCTTTGCAACAGGCAAACCGCTAATTCCTGTCCATCATTTACGCTCTCATGTTGCAGCAAATTATTTAACAAGTGCTGACTTAAAGCCACCGTTTTTAGCATTGGTTATTTCAGGCGGTCATACCCACCTTATCAATGTTAAAGACTACTGTGATTTTGAAGTAATCGGCAGAACAAGAGACGATGCTGCTGGAGAATGCTTTGATAAAAGCGCAAGAGCTTTAGGTCTGCCTTACCCTGGCGGTGTTCATCTTGATAAATTAGCACAAAATGGCGATAATGCTGCATATTCTTTACCAAAACCAAAGGTTGAAAACAATCCGCTTGATTTTAGCTTTTCTGGTTTAAAAACCGCTGTTTTAAATACAATTAACAATTCAAAGCAAAAAGGTTTAGAGGTTAATGTTGAGAATATGTGCGCTTCACTCAGAAAAATTGTTACCGACATTTTGCTTGATAAAATTCAAAAAGCGGTTGAACTTTACCCTACTAAAAAAATAGTTTTAGCAGGCGGTGTTTCGGCAAATTCTGAGATTAGACAAAGAATTAAAGATTATTGCGAGAATAATGGTATTTCTTTTTATGCGCCTGAGCTTAAATACTGTGGTGATAACGCTGCTATGGTTGCGGCGCAGGCAATTTATGAATATGAAAACGGCAAAATTGCTCAATTAGACTTAAATGCCTACGCAACAATGGATATTCAAACATTAAAATAGACAAAAATAAGTGCCTATTTTTGTTATTTTTAAACAAAGAGTTAAATTTTAAAAATTTAGCTCTTTTTACTTGTAAAAAATTTAACAATGTAGTATAATATACTCAATGATTATCATGGGGACAAATGGTAATTAAATATTGATTATTTTGCATTTTTAATGCAATTAGGAGGATAAAAAATATGATTACTAACAAATCAGTACTCGCATGGATTGACGAGATGAAAACACTCGTAAATCCTGACAATGTTGTTTTCATTGACGGTAGTGAGTCACAACTTGAAGAGCTTCGTGCTCAAGCAGTTAAATCAGGCGAAATGATTAAACTCAATGAAGATTTACTCCCTGGTTGCTATCTCCACAGAACTGCTGTTAACGATGTTGCCCGTGTAGAAGGCAGAACATTTATCTGCTCTAAAAAAGAAGAAGATGCTGGTCCAACTAATAACTGGATGGAGCCTAAAAAAGCATACGAAATGCTTTTTAACATTGCAAAAGGCTCTTACGCTGGCAGAACAATGTACATAATCCCATATTCAATGGGTCCTGTAGGTTCAGAATTCTCAAAAATCGGCTTTGAGTTGACTGACTCAATCTATGTTGTTCTTAACATGGTTATTATGACAAGAGTAGGTCAAGAGGTTGTTGACGCATTAGGCGACAGCGAAGACTGGATTAAAGGCTTACACTGCAAATGTAATATTGAAGAAGAAAACAGATACATCTGCCACTTCCCTGAAGATAACTACATTATTTCAGTTAACTCTGGTTACGGCGGAAATGTACTTTTAGGTAAAAAATGTTTCGCACTTCGTATTGCTTCATTCTTAGGTAAAAACGAAGGCTGGATGGCTGAACACATGCTTATTCTCGGTCTTGAAAATCCACAAGGCGAAATCAAATACATTGCTGCTGCGTTCCCATCAGCTTGCGGTAAAACAAACCTTGCTATGCTTATTCCTCCTGAGAAATACAGAAAACTCGGTTATAAGGTTTGGTGCGTAGGTGATGATATCGCTTGGATGAGAATTGGTTCAGACGGTCGTCTTTGGGCTGTAAACCCTGAAAATGGTTTCTTCGGTGTTGCACCTGGTACAAACGAAAACTCTAACCCTAACGCTTTAGCAGCAACAAGAAAGAACACAATCTTTACAAATGTTGCTTTAAATCTTGATAACAACACAGTTTGGTGGGAAGGTCTTGATAAAAACCCTCCTAAGAACGCTCTTAACTGGAAAGGCGAAAAATGGGATTACACTAAGTATGACAAAGCTGATAAGGTTAATACAAGCGGTGCTCATCCAAACTCAAGATTTACAGCTCCTGCTGTTAACTGCCCTTGCATTTCTTCTGAATTCAATTCAGGTAAAGGTGTGCCGATTTCAGCAATCGTATTCGGCGGTCGTCGTGCAAAGGCTGCTCCATTAGTATATCAATCAAGAAGCTGGCAAAACGGTGTATTCGTAGGCTCAATTATGGCTTCTGAAACAACTGCTGCTGCAACAGGTGCAGTCGGTGTTGTAAGAAATGACCCAATGGCAATGAAACCATTCTGCGGTTATCATATGGCTGACTACTTCGGTCATTGGCTCGAAATGGGCAAAAAATTAGGCGACAAAGCTCCAAAAATCTTTAATGTTAACTGGTTCAGAACTGATGATGAAGGCAACTTCATCTGGCCAGGATTTGGCGACAATATGCGTGTTCTCAACTGGATTCTCGCTCGTTGTGAAGATAAGGTTGACGCAGTTGAAACTCCAATCGGTTATGTTCCAAACATTGATGACCTTGATATTGAGGGCGTTGATGTATCAGAAGAAACCTTAAAAGAGCTTCTTACTGTTGATAAAGATGTTTGGACTAAGGAAACTGAAAACATTGCTAAATTCTATGAACAATTTGGCGACAGACTTCCAAAAGAAATCAAGGACGAATTTGAAGGTCTTAAAAATCGCTTAAAATAAGTAAATTTTCAAATAATGCCTGAATTTTTCAGGCATTATTTTTTTGCTTTTTTCATATAGTTTACAAAAACTAAAAAGGCGATGTTATGAGCGAAAACAAACAAAACTCACACAACATAATTTTAGAAAACCGCTGTAAAATCAGTATGTCGGGCGTTGAAAAGGTGGAAAATTTTGATGATAATGAAATTTCACTGTTAACCAATCTTGGAGAATTGACTATTAAAGGCAATAATCTGCACATTTCAAAAATGGATGTCGAAACAGGTGAAATGGCTGTTGACGGTAAAATTATAGGGTTAGTTTACAACGAAACGCAAAAATCTAATTCCATTATAAAAAGGATTTTTCGATGAGAATTAATTCAAATGCTGATTTAATTACATTTTTAATCTCACTTTTAGTCGGTTTTTCGGTATCAGTTATTTATGATGTTTTTAAATCATTCAGAAAAGCGTTTAAATGCTCAGTAATCAGCATAGTTTTTCAGGATATTTTGTTTTCTGTAATCTTTGCAATTACTACCTATACCCTGCTTTTTATCAGAGTTTACGGAGAAATCAGATGGTTTGTGTTATTTGGCGAGCTAATCGGTGCAATAATTGAAAGAAAAACGCTATCAAAATATTTTAATAAGTTCTTTTATAAACTATTCAGGGCTTTTTATAAATTTTTTATCTTAATAAGGCTGATAATCAGACGAATAAGCTCTTTAATTCTCTCTATCTTAAACAATTATAAAGATAAATTTGCAAAAATATCTTGCATGATAAAGAAAAAAAGTGTATAATATAAAAAAGTAATATAAAGGACATATTAATATGACTAAGATTAAGAGTACCGACGGGTTCCCAAAGAGAATTATTTTTAAATTCTCTATACTTGCTTTAGCATTATATTTAGTTTTTTCAATGATATCATTGCAAAGCGATTTAGTGGAACAAAGAAAGGTTTTAAAAGAAAAACAAAAACAAATATCTGAGCTTCGGGTTTCTAACGATGAATTAAAGTCTTTGCTTAAAAACGGCTCTCAAAAAGAGCTTGTTGAAAGAGCAGCTCGTGAGAAGCTTGACTTTGTATATTCTAATGAAGAAGTTTATTTAGATAGAAAAGGAAACTAATTTAAGTCGGTTTATAAACCGACTTTTATTATGAAGGAGAAAAAATGAGAGAAATTAGTTGTAATGATATAACAAAAGCTGTTGAAGCTTTATGTATTCAAGCAAACAAAGAATTACCCAAAAATGTTACTGATTTGATTTGCAATGCTTGTGAAGTTGAAGAAAAAGATATTGCAAAATCAATTATGAAAGATATTAAAGATAATATTTATGCTGCTAAAGAGCTTGATATTCCTATTTGTCAAGACACAGGTATGGCTGTTGTATTTATTGAAATCGGTCAAGATGTTCACATAATTGACGGTTCATTAGAACAAGCGATTAACAAAGGCGTAAGCAATGGCTATATTAATGGTTTACTTAGAAAATCAATTGTAAAGGACCCACTTGACAGAGTAAATACCGAGGATAATACACCTGCAATTATTCATACAAAAATCGTTGATGGTGATAAAATCAAAATTACAGTAGCGCCAAAAGGCTTTGGCTCTGAGAATATGAGCAAAATGAAAATGCTTACCCCTGCAGCAAATCGTGAAACAGTGATTGAAAGTGTAGTTGATGTGGTTAATCAAGCAGGTGCAAACCCTTGCCCTCCTATGATTATCGGCGTTGGTATCGGCGGCGATTTTGAATATTGTGCATATCTTGCTAAAAAAGCCTTATGTCGTGAAGAAGAATACAACTCAAACGAGTATTATAAACAAATGGAAATTGAGTTGCTTGACAAAATTAACAGCTTAAATATCGGCCCGCAAGGCTTTGGCGGTAAAACAACTGCGTTAAAAGTTAACATTGAGCAATTCCCTACTCATATCGCAGGCTTGCCGCTTGCAGTCAATGTAGGTTGTCATGTTACAAGGCATAAATCAACAATTTTATAATTTTTTATACAAATTGCATAAAAACACTTTACATTTCAAAATATTAATGATATAATATAGACAGTACCAAAGGTACTAACGCATTATACACAAAGGAGTGTTTTTATGAAAACTAATTACAACTTAAGAAAAGTAACTTTAAAGGATTCTTCAAAAGAACACATTGAAAAGAAAATTGCAAAGCTCGACAAATTCTTTTCAGAAGATGCAGAGGTTACACTAAAATTTATTTTAGAAAACGAAAGTGTTACATCTGAAATAACTATTAAAGATAAATCAATGGTTTATCGTGCAGAAGATAATCAAATAGATTTAGTTGACGCTTTTGATAAAGCGTTTGACAATATAGTAAGAAGAATTAGAAAACAAAAAACTAAATTGAAAAGTCGTCTCCGTTCTACCTCATTTGATGAATTTTTCGGCGGTGAAGATAACTTTGTTGATGAAGATTTTGAAGTTATACGCTCTAAAAAATTCTATTTGCAGTCAATGTCTGTTGACGAGGCTATTTTACAGATGAACTTGCTCGACCACCAATTCTTTATTTTTGAAAATATTGATGACGGTGCAATCAGCGTTGTTTACAGAAGAAAAGACGGAAAATACGGTTTAATTGTAACCGAATAATTTATAAACAAAACGGCGGCAGAAATACTGCCGCCTTAATTTTTTGAGGATTAAAATGAAATCATTTACCATTAATCAGAATGATGCAGGGCAAAGACTTGATAAGTTTGTTACAAAAGTCGCTCCCCTGCTTCCAAAAAGCTTGCTTTACAAATATATTCGCTTAAAGCGAATTAAAATCAATCGAAAACGTGCTGATATCTCAACTAAGTTAAATGTCGGTGATGTTGTTGATATGTACATTAATGATGAATTTTTTGAAAGAGCACCAAAAACTTATGATTTTATGTCTGCTTCAAAGAAACTAAATATCATTTATGAAGACGAAAATATCATTTTGATTGATAAACCCGAGGGTTTAATTGTTCATCCTGATAAAAATGAGTATAACGACACTTTAATAACCCGTATTCAGCGTTATTTATTTGAGAAAGGTGAATATAACCCTGAGCAAGAAAACACCTTTACACCGTCATTAGCAAACCGTATTGACAGAAACACAGGCGGAATTGTAATTGCTGCAAAAAATGCTGAAACCTTGCGAATTCTCAACCAGAAAATAAAGAAAAGAGAAATCGACAAATTCTATTTATGCTTAGTGCACGGAATTCTTGAGAAAAAGCAAGATACTTTAACCGCCTACCATGTAAAAGACGAAGATAAAAACACAGTAAAAATATCAAATAAAGCAAATGAAGACTCTAAAACAATCAAGACAAAATATAAGGTTTTGAAGGAAAAAAATGATATTTCTTTGCTTGAAATTGAGCTTTTAACAGGAAGAACACACCAAATAAGAGCGCATTTTGCATTTATCGGCCACCCATTAGTCGGCGATGGTAAATACGGCAAAAACAAGCTTGATAAGAAAAAAGGATTTGTCCATCAAGCACTTTACTCCTATAAATTGAGGTTTAATTTTACAACTGACTCGGGTATTTTAGAGTATTTAAATCACAAGGAATTTCAAGTTGAAAATGTTTGGTTTGCTACTCTGAAAGAAGTTTAGTGTTTTTTGGCAAATTAACTAAAATCGTTTCTTCGCCGATAACACTAACACATTCCCAAGGAATAACTGTATTCTCTTTTCTGCCTAAAAGACCGAAAAAACGCAGTTTACCTTTAATTATCAGCGTATTTATTTTGCCCTTGTTTTCATCAATTTCTATATCAAATATTTCACCTAAAATTGTAGCATCGTTAATAGATATAACATCTTTATCAAGCAAGCTATTTAGATTAAGCATAAAACCACCACTAAATAATATGTAATTATAAAAACAAAAATACCGATAGGCTTTAACCTATCGGTATTTTTTATGATTCTAAAACATTATAAGAATTCAATTCAAAATCATTAAACATCTTTGTATATCTGGATTTATACTTTGCCATTTTTTCATAAGGATTTTTGTCCTTACCGTGAATATCAGAACCGATAAAATGAGCATTTCCGTTTTTATACAAAGACAACACATTTCTACGAGAAGAAAAAGATAAAAAAGCTTCTATATTCACTTGAAAAAGAATATCTTTTTCAAACAATCTTTTGGTATAATAACTCGAATACCTGTTAACATGAGCAATAATAGGATTAATACCTAATGCAATTATTTCATCAATTGCGTCATAATGCCATGAATTCCAGTTAATGTTCATTGGCATTTCAAGCAACAAAAAATTGGTATCACCTATACAAAGCTTTTTTAAGTCGTTTTTAAATAAATCAGTTTGCAAATTAACTTCAGCTGCTTTAATTATATCAACATCAATACTGCTAGCTACTAAAGCTTCTTGTAAAGATTTATACCCTTCTTCTCTGCGCTGTAAAAACTCACTTAAACTATCTTTATTATCATAATAATGGGGTGTAGCAACAATTTTTTTTACACCCGCTTTTTTAGCCATAACAATCTGCTTTAAAGAGGTGTTTAAGCTATCGCTACCATGATCAACACACGGTAAAACATGTGCATGAAAATCTACCATAATTACTCTTTCTCATTTTCTTTCTGCTGATAATTCTTTGCAACTCTATCATAATAAGTTTCAGAATAACCATAGGAATATCCGTAATTGTTATGGAAATTATACTTCTTATTCATAGTTGCAGTAGGAACAGCATTCATAATACAACCAATAAGGTTGATACCTGCTTGCTCAACAGATTGTTTAATGCTTTCAATCTCTTCACTTCTTGTGTGTTCACAGTTTACAATGTTAATTACGCCCATTGTTTTTGAAGCAACAATTGCAGCATCAGTAACCAAACCAAGAGGTGGTGCATCAATAAAAATATAGTCAAACAAAGGTGTGCAGTCGTTCAAAAGTTTTTCCATATTTTTTGAAATCAACAACTCAGTAGGGTTCGGCGGAACTGTACCTGCAGGTAAAATATAAAGATTTTCAACATCAGTTTTGTAAATGCTCGGTGTTTCGTCATCAACGCTTGCTAAATAGTCGGAAAGACCTGGTTTAGACTGAATTTTCATATATCTATGAACAGCAGGTTTTCTAAGGTCAGCATCAATAACAAGTATTTTAGCACCTGTTTGAGCAAATGTAATAGCTAAGTTTAAACAAGTTGTTGTTTTACCATCTCTCGGTGCAAAACTTGTAAAAACAATTGAATTTTTCTTTTCATTAGAATCAAGCATAAACATTAAATTAGTTCTTGTAGCCTTAAATGCCTCAATAACATTAAAAGGTGTAGTTTCGTTTATGATTGAATTCTTTGTAAATCTAGTATTTTTCATTATTAATTCTACAACTCCTCTATATCAGGGATAATACCGATAATCGGTATATCTGGGAATGTTTCGGCGAAGTCTTGCTCAGAATCAATCTTAGTATCAAGAATATCAATTACAACAACTGCGATTGAAGAAATTACTAAACCAGCCAGCAAACCTAAAATAATAAATGTTTTATTATCAGGATATGATTGTGTTGAAGGTAAGCTTGGTTCATCAACAGTTTCAACACCTGATTTTTCAATAATCTTCTCAATTTGAGTTTTAGAATTCTTTACAAACGATGCGTTAATCTTTTGAGCATCAGTTGGGTCTTCACATTCAATATCAATCTGAACAATTACAGTATTAGTAACTACCGAAGCAGAAATCATATTAGTAAGCTCTGTTTCAGAATATTTTCTATCAATATCAAGATAAACCAAATGAGTAACAGAGCGACTCTTAATAATTGCAACTACATTGTTTACAAGTGATTCAGCAGCTGAAATATCAGACGATGAAATCTTGTTTTCATAACCGCTAACTTGTGAGTTGTTAATATATAAAGTACTTGTCGAAGTGTAAAGTGGTGTTAAGCTGAAATAGCTATAACTAAAAGCCAATCCAGCACAAACAATACCAGATAAAATTAAAACCCACAGTTTTCTGATTAACAAATGGACAAGTTCAAAAATGTTTATTTCCAAAACAAATCCTCCTAAATAAATAATACTTAATAATTATACAATAAATTACATAAAATGTCAACGATTTTAAATCAAACATTAAACAAAAAGTGTACTACATCTCCGTCTTTCATAACATACTCTTTTCCTTCGCTACGAAGCAGTCCTTTTTCTCTTACTGCTGCCATAGTTCCATATTTTACTAAGTCTTCAAAAGACACTACTTCAGCTCTAATAAATCCTTTTTCAAAATCGGTATGAATTACACCTGCTGCTTGTGGTGCTTTAGTACCATTTTTAATTGTCCATGCACGAACTTCAGGTTTTCCAGCTGTCAAATAAGATATTAAACCGAGTAATGAATAACACTCTTTAATAAGTCTATCAAGTCCGGAAGAAGTCAAATTAAGCTCACCTAAAAACATTTCCTTTTCTTCTTGGTCCATATCAGCAAGTTGTGATTCTAACTCGGCACAAATAGGCAAAACGCCTGCTTTTTCACTTTTAGCAATTTCTTTAACAATATTATATCGTTCATTACTATCAATTCCCGAAACAAAATCGTCTTCACTCATATTGCAAGCGTAAATAACAGGCTTTGAAGAAAGAAGTGCAATTGTTTTAAGTATCTCTTGTTCGTCATCGTCCATTTCAATTGAGCGAGCAGGTTTGCCCTCCTCTAAATGAGCAATTAATCTTGTTAAAAAGTCAACCTCTTTTTGCAAGGACTTATCGCCTTTCAGCATTTTAGTTGCTTTTTCTTTTCTTCTTTCAACCATTTCAATATCAGAAAAAATCAATTCAAGGTTGATAGTTTCAATATCTCTTTTCGGGTCAATTGAGCCGTCAACATGGACAATATCACCATTTTCAAAGCATCTTACAACATGAACAACAGCATCTGTTTCACGAATATGGGACAAGAATTTATTGCCTAAGCCCTCGCCTTTTGAAGCACCTCTTACAAGACCTGCAATATCAACAAATTCAATTACTGCCGGAGTTACCTTATCAGGCTCAAACATTTCGGTTAATTTATCAAGTCTTTCATCAGGCACGCAAACCATACCTACATTTGGCTCAATAGTACAAAACGGATAGTTTGCAGCAGATGCACCTGCATTTGTAATTGCATTAAAAAGTGTTGATTTTCCGACATTTGGAAGTCCTACAATACCAAGTTTCATAAATACATTTCCTTTTCTTTATCTTAATTTTTTAAAAAAATCTTTTAATATTTTACTACATTCTTCCTCTAAAACGCCACTTACTACCTTTGGTCTATGACAAAAATCGAGGTCAAACATAGATATAACCGAACTAACAGCGCCCATTTCACTATCTTTTGCACCATAAATAACCTTGTTAATTCTTGCATTTATAATTGCACCTGCACACATAGGGCAAGGCTCAAGCGTTACATATAAATCGCAATCATCAAGTCGCCAGGTGTTCAAGTTTTTGCAAGCGTCATTAATCGCTTCAATTTCAGCGTGAGAAATAACGCTTTTCTTGCTTTCACGCATATTTCTGCCCTTGCCTACAATTTCGCCGTCTTTCACAACAACTGCACCAACAGGCACTTCCATTTTATCAAAACTAACTTTCGCAAGAGTCAAGGCTTGTTTCATATAAGTTTCATAATCCATATTTTCACGCCCTATAAGAAAGTGATAAATAACACATACTGACAATAAAAATTATAATTGTCGGGTTAAATAACATTCTAAAAAGCTTTGATGAATTAGAAAGGTTTGTTTTTTGAGAATTAAGCTTTTTAAAAGCACCAATTCTTTTCAAGAAAACAAAACTGAATATACCGATTATCAGTATTGAAAGCATAATTATAATGGCGGTAAAAAGCATAGTTTTGCTGATATCGTTGAGCAAAAGAGCAAATGCATTATTTAAGAAATGAGCAATAATGCAAGTCCAGATTGAATCAGTAACAACAAATAAAATGCCAAGCGCAATTCCTACTATAAACGCAAAGGGAATTTGCACAAAATTCTGATGATAAAAAGCAAATAACAATGCAGAAACTATAATAGCAGGTGTATCACCGTATTTTCGTAAACTACCGAGAATCATACCTCTGAAAGCAAATTCTTCAATCAAGGCAGGAATAATCGCAACATTAACTATTGCAAAAGCCCACTCAAAGCTATTTTCGTAAACATTGTCGCCAATTTCTGGTTGAACAGCTTTAAAATCAAAAATATTCTCTAAAAGCTGATCAAAAACACCTGTAGCATAATTTGCAATCATAGCCATTCCTAATGCAAAAAATATAGCTAAAAACCAAAACTTATTCGGCTTCTTAAACTTTGCTGTAATATGAACAGGCTCTTTAGTTGCACATTTGATTAACAAAAGCGGAAAAATCATAGCAATGCACAAAATAGCAGAGTTTAAAAAATAGCCGTAATAATCATCATTATAAATCAATGAGATTTGGTTTCTATCATAACCGCTTGCATAAAGAAAAGTAGTAATCACAAATGATATTACTGTAATAGCTAAATAAGACAATATTAAAGCCAATCCAACAAATAAACTTCTTTTAAAAAGGTCTTGTTTTTCTCTTTTTAAAACTAAATCCATATTAATTATCCTTAAACAAATCTAATTTTTTATATAAATCAATACGATTTAAACTTGTTTTTGTAAATTTAACAGGGTTAATTTTCGGTCGTTTTCCTACAATCACCCTGAAAACATATCTAATACCGATATAAAACGGTGCAATTATCAAAAGCACTTTATACTTATTACAAGGCTTCCATGCAGTTTTGCAAAATTTAATTAAATTCTTGAAAACAGAGCCATTATCTCCCCTGTTTGCAGTAAAAGCAGTGCTTCCGTATCTTTCATCAAGCGAGTTTGCACCAAAATTACCACTTGTAACAACATCTTTTAAAATTGCATCACAAAATTCATCATCAATCTCATCAAAATACCCATAATTCTCTAAATCAAAGTATTTACAAGAGATTTTTGAAAGAGTTTTTGCAACAGTTTGCAAGCCAGATTTTGAAAAAACATCTAAAATTCTGTCAAGATTATTTTTGTAATCATCACTTGAATAATAAGCAGAAAAATCACACAAATGGCGAAGTCCGACACCGCCACGCTGAATATGATTAACAAAATGAAGCACCAACAACAAAGCGTGAGTAACTTCATCAGGACCATAAAAACTATAACCCTCATAATCATATTTTTTAACGCTATTAATTGAATTTTTTAAATACTCTTTTATATATTCTCCAGCGTTATTATCAGGTAAATCCCAAAAGCTGTGGTGCATTTCAAGCGAAACACCGTCAAATTCATAGCTCCAATGCTTGTCATCATCAGTATCAATCAGCTTAAAACCATTTTCAACTAATAAATTATTTGCATTTTCAAAATCATTAAAATCAATATAAAAATCAATGTCCCCTGTTTCTCTTAATTCTGTTTTTTTGTAATAATACGCAGAACAAAAACCTTTAAAAACAAAGTATTTAATATTATTTTTTTCAAGCAATGCGGTAAGCTCTTTTTGAACGCTTAAAACCTTTTCACGAATGGTAAGTTTTCTGCTCGCTAAATAAAGCCATTTCAAATAAACTTCCTTATCTATTAACGACTTAAATTCTGGTATCTTATCAAAGACGAACATATTTACAGCATTTTTATCAGCAATTCTTAAAAGCTTTTTAAAATCCACATCGGAAAAATCAACTTTTGAATCGTAGCCTTTTATACTGTTTTTGAGCAATTGAAAAATTATTTTTTCTTCTTTATAAAACTCAACCATTTATTCACCGCCTATTTAAATATAATAACACATTTATCGCTATTTTACAACTAAAATTTGATATAAGTACAATCTTTATTTACATATATTTTTGTAAGGAGTGATATTTATGTTTTTTGAGTTTTTAAAATCAATTTTCAATTCCCTTTTTATGATTTTACATATCAATCAAACAAATGAATTTCCAAAGGCTTTATCAAAAGAAAAAGAGGCTTATTTCTTAGAAAAATACGAAAAATACGGTGATATAAACGCTAAAAACAAGCTAATTGAGCATAATTTGCGACTTGTTGCACACATAATCAAAAAGTATTATTCGGTAGGTTATGACCAAGATGATTTAATATCAATCGGCACTATTGGCCTTATAAAAGCAGTTAACTCTTACACAAGCGATAAAGGTACACGCCTTGCTACTTATGCTTCAAGATGTATTGAAAACGAAATTTTAATGTACTTTCGTTCTAACAAAAAGACAAATGCCGATGTTTATATGTCGGACCCTGTCGATATTGATAAAGACGGCAATACGCTTTCGCTGATTGATATAATCTCTGACAACACAAATATTGATGATGAAATAGAGTTGCGTATTAAAACACAGAAGCTTTACAAAGCAATTGATGAAAATTTAGATAATAGAGAAAAAGAAATTATCTTTATGCGGTATGGTTTAATGGGCTACGAGGAGCTTACTCAACGAGAAATTGCAAAAAGGCTTAATATTTCTCGTTCTTATGTTTCACGAATAGAAAAAAAGGCATTAAATACACTTTACAAAAATATGAAATAAATCTACTTTATTATTGATATTTTTTCAAAAAAATGCTAAAATAACTTATGAATAAAACTAAAAGGAGCTTAAAAATGAGTACCATTGTTTATGTTTTAACGCTAATCTCTTGTGTTGCTGCAATTATAGCAACTTTTATTAAAAAAGATTTTAGCTTTTTACAAAAAGTAAATGCTTTAATCTATTTGTTTTTTACTGCAATTTCTATTTATTTATTATCCCCTGTTATTGACGAATTAAAATCAACATTTAATGCTGATTATCCTTATGTAGACATATTAAGCAATTTATTTTTGCTAATTACATTAATAAGCACTTGCATAGTTACTGCAATTAAGTTTTATAAGAATGAAAAATTCCAAAAAAACAGCTTTCATATATATGATTTTGGAATTATTGTTTTTGCCGCAATTATGGCTATAAATATTTTATACTCAAACAAAGAATTTACATTTATGCTTTCTCCTCTTATTATTTATTCAGTTATAAATCTTCAAATGATGGTAAATGCAAGCGAAGACTTAAAAACAACTTCTTCAAAGGTATTATACTTCGTTACTAACGGTTCACTTGCAGTATTTTGGGTAGCTTGTTTAATTATGTTATTAAAAAGAGTCCCTGATATTTCTGCAAGTGTTACAATAATAATTATTTCATCATTGATTTTAGCTTTTTGCGGTTTAATATTCGGATTAATCAATATAAATAAATTAGGAGCAAAAAAATGAAAAAAACTGCAATTATAGGTGGCGGAGCTTCAGGGCTTTTTTGTGCAATAATGCTTTTACAAGGCAATAGCGCAAATAATGTTACTATTTTTGAAAAAATGAACAGGGTTGGTAAAAAGATTTTAGCGACAGGCAACGGAAGATGTAATATTACCAATGAAAACGCTGATAAAATCGAAAGATTTTACGGTGAAACTCCCCTGTTTCCGAAAGAAATTTTGAGCGAATTTACACCTAAAAATTTAATTGATTATCTTTTAAAAAACGGCTTGCTTCTTAGAAAAGAAAATGATAAATACTATCCGTTTTCTGAACAAGCAGGCACGGTTTTAGATTTTTTAAGACTGAAATGTGAAAGCTTAGGCGCAAGGATTTTAGTTGATAAAAAAATTGAAAATATCAAAAAGAGCAATAATAAATTTATCATTGAAGGTCAAGAATTTGAAAATGTAGTTATCGCTTGCGGTGGTAAGTCAAGCCCACATTTAGGCTCTGACGGAAGCGGTTACGAGCTTTTAAAAGGCTTTAACCACGCAATAACACCGCTTTTGCCTGCTATTACTCAAATAAAAACCGAAAACCAATTTACAAAGCAGTTAAAAGGCATTAAGGCTGACGCAAATGTTTCTATTTTCGTAAATCAAAAACTCATCCGAGAAGATTTTGGGCAAGTATTATTTGCTGATTACGGCATTTCAGGTCCTCCTGCTTTTCAGCTTTCAGCAATTGCGGCGAAAAATTATGATAAGAATTGCTTTTTAAGCTTGGATTTTATGCCAGATTTCTCAACAGAACAAGTAAAAGAGCAAATCTATACTGCAATTAATAATCCTATCACTTCCCCACTTAAAGTCGAAAACCTTTTAACCTTGCTTTTAAACAAAAGATTAGGTCAAGTGATAGTTAAATCTTGCGATATAAACATCAACCAAAATGTTTATGAATTAAGCGATAAAAAAATAACACAAATCGCTGAAAGAATTAAAAATTTCAGACTAAAAGTTACTGGTGTAAACGGTTTTAACAACGCTCAAATTACATACGGTGGCGCAAAATGCAATGAATTTGATTCAAAAACCTTAGAGTCAAAGTTTCAAAAAAACCTTTACTCTTGCGGAGAAATACTTGATGTAAACGGAGATTGCGGCGGATTCAATCTTCAATGGGCTTTTGCTTCAGCATTTGCAGTTGCAAAAGCAATTAACGGTGAAAATAATGATTAAAATTAGCAATATAAAACTTCCGATTGCGTATGATGACAGCGATATTATAAAATCAATTTGCAAAAAGTTACGAATAAACGCTGAACAAATTACAGAATTTGAACTTGTAAAACGCTCTTTAGACGCAAGAAAAAAAGATGATATAAAATACATATTATCATTAAAAGTTAAGCTAAATACCGATGAAAAAGCGGTATTAAAACGCTTAAAATCGAATGATATTACCGAATTCGTTGAAAGTAAATACCAATTTAGCACCGCTAAAGCTGTGGACAAAAAAGTTGTAGTTGTTGGCAGCGGTCCTGCAGGACTATTTTGTGCTTATACGCTGATTATGAGCGGTATTAAGCCGATTATTGTCGAGCGTGGTGAAAAGGCAGATGAACGAATTAAATCAGTAAACAAATTTTTTGAAAGCGGTATTTTAAATACTCAATCAAATATTCAATTCGGCGAAGGCGGAGCAGGCACCTTTTCTGATGGCAAACTTAATACGGGCATTAAGGATAAGCGAATTAAACTTGTTTTAGAAACCTTTGTGAAATTTGGCGCACCAAAAGAAATTTTGTATGAGCAAAAACCGCATATCGGTACTGATATTTTGCGAAAAGTCGTTGTTAATTTCAGAAAATTTATCGAGCAAAACGGCGGTAAATTTTTGTTTAACACTCAATTTATCGACTTTGAAAAAAGCAATGGCAAACTAACCTCTGCAACCGTTATTTCAAATGGCACAAAAGAAAAAATCGAGTGTGATGCTCTTGTTTTAGCAATCGGACACAGTGCAAGAGATACCTTTTATTCCCTTTATGAAAAACAGCTTGAAATTAAGCAAAAACCTTTTGCTGTAGGTGTCAGAATCGAGCATAAGCAAGAGCTTATAAACAAAATTCAATTTGGTAAAGAGTTTAACAATCCCAATTTGCCTGTTGCTGATTATAAAACCGCTGTTCACCTGCCGAATGGGCGTTCAGTTTACACATTTTGTATGTGCCCAGGCGGTTTTGTTGTAGGGACTGCAAGTGAGAAAAACCGCGTAGTTGTCAATGGTATGAGCAACTATAAGCGTGACAATGAAAATGCAAACAGCGCACTTTTGGTAAATGTTTTGCCAAGCGATTTTAATTCTGATTTTGCGCTCGCAGGTATCGAATTTCAACGAAAAATTGAAGAAAACGCTTTTAACATAACTAAAAACTATTTTGCACCTTGCCAAACAGTCGGCAGTTTTGTTTATGGAAAACAAATAAAATCTAATATAAAGCCTACATACAAACCTGGCGTTACGGAATGTGATTTAAGCAAAATTTTTCCTGAATTTATAACGGATTCTTTAAAAGAAGGAATTTTGCTTATTGATAAAAAACTAAAAGGCTTTGCCGATGAAAACGCAGTTTTAACTGCGCCTGAAACTCGTAGTTCCTCCCCTGTCAGAATTGTTCGTAATGAAGAATTTATGACGGACAAGGTTTACGGAATTTACCCTTGCGGCGAGGGCGCAGGCTATGCCGGAGGCATAACTTCCGCCGCAGTTGATGGAATAAAAGTCGCCGAAGCAATAGTTAATTTGTAAAGGAAATGAATATATGAAAGACATTATTAGCAAATACCCAGATTTAGTAAAATACCGCAAAAAAGGAATTACTGTTCCAATTATATTTACGGCAGTTTTTGAATTAATACTTGCAGTATTAATTGTAGCATTATATTTTAACAATATGATAATTAGTCATTATGTTTTCTACTTAATATTAGTAGTTATAGCGTTAATTCCGTTTATCATCTTTAAACCATTCTCTTTTCTTTTTGATAAAGATTATAAAGGTAAAGTTGAAAAAGTCAAATACAACGAAAAACTTAATAAAAGTTCTCAAATACCAGTAAGTTATGTTACGGGAATTGGCGATATTCAAGACTATCGTGATAACGAACATATGGATTGTTGGCAAACCATTTCAATTGAAACCGAGGACGGCATAAAAGTTGAATATGATGCAAAGCCAAAAATCGAAAAAACTCATCAAGATGAAGGAATCCCTATGGCATCATTTGGTGTAAAAAAATATGTTGTTTCATCGTTGCTTGATTACTATGAAATTGGCGATGAGGTTGAGCATTACAGCGGATTTGCTTTTAACAAAAAACTGAATTTAAAACCTAATGATAAGAATATTTGCATAGTTTGCGGTACGCTTAACAGTCAGAAAGAAAATACTTGCAAAAACTGCGGTCATTCAATTGTAAAATAAAAAAAGAACTTCTCTTTTGAGAAGTTCTTTTTTGGTGCCGGAAGCGGGGGTCGAACCCGCACGGTATCGCTACCACTGGATTTTGAGTCCAGCACGTCTGCCAATTCCATCATTCCGGCATTAATTTAGGCGCTTTCACAAGCGCCTAATTATTATACTATATTTATGAAATAAAATCAAGAGTTTTTTTAAACTTTATTCTTTTATTTCCCATTTTTTATTACAAACCTTTAAAGCCTGTTTTCTATGCGTTACAATTATACAAGTTTTAGTCTTTAACTGCATAAGATTTTCAAGCACTTTTGCCTCAGTAACTGCGTCTAAGGCGCTTGTCGCCTCATCAAGCAAGATTACAGGTGCATCGCTCAAAAGCGCCCTTGCAATCGCAATTCGCTGAACTTGACCTTCAGAAAGACCTAAGCCTTTTTCGCCGATTATAGTATCAATTCCTTCAGGCAATTTATCAACAAATTCATTTGCACAAGAAAGACGCAAAACCTCTTCTACTTGCTCATCAGAAACATCATCATTAACAAATGTAACATTGTCTTTTATTGAGCCTGAAAAAATTAGATTACCTTGCGGAACAAACGAGAAAAGTTTTCTCGTAGCGCAAGAGCATTGATAAGTTTTATCATCGCAAACTATATCAATTGAACCGCCTTGCGGTGTATAAACGCCAAGCATAATTTTAAACAAAGTGCTTTTACCGATACCCGAATGACCGACAATTGCGGCAAAATCGCCCTTATTAATTTCAAAATTAACATTTTCAAACACATGACTTTCTTTTTTGTAAGAAAAAGTAAGATTGTTAATTTTGATAGATTTCATACTATCATAAACCGATTTAATATCAAAATCAGGTATTTCGTTTACCTCGTCATCAATATCTTCTACTTCCATAATTCTTTCAGCCGAAGCAATTGCATTGTAATACTGCGGAATTATGCCAGAAATTGATGAAAATGGTTGCTGAACCTGACCCACAAGCTGCATAATCGAAGTAAATGTACCATACGTAAAGCCTGAAACCTTGTAAAGCAATTTTGTGCTGCACCAAAGAAATGCGAAAATATAGCCTAAAACCATTCCGCTGTGGTAACCTGCACCTGTGAACACATTGAATTTTGCTTTTTTCATTTTGGCTTTAAAGAGTTTTTGCTGTAATTTGTTGGATTTCTCAGCCATATTGCCCTCATTTGAGAATACCTTTACAGCCAAAAGGTTTGACAATGACTCTTGCCAGAATGAGCGAACCTTATCATCTTCCGCCTGAACATTTTTATGTAGCTTTTTCATTTGTTTTCTTAAAAGCTTTGTGCCGAAGAATACAACTATTCCGCCCACACCGAAAACGAGTGCAAACCAAGGCTCATAAGAAACCACAACGGAAAAAGCAAAGGCTAATTTAATTATTAAAGCAAAAAAATTAGGGAAAACGCTTGTAACGCAACCAACTATTATAGAAACATCAGAAGTAAGCCTGTTAAGCAATGTTCCGCTGTGATATTTACTTACTTCATCATACTGTTTGCGGGTAATGCTTTCAAAAAGGTTTGCTTTCATATTCATTTCAATAGTTGCTTTACAACGCTCTGTAATATAGTTTGAAACAGCGTTAAAAACTATATTAAAAGCAAAATTTGCAACAAACAGTACACCAAAAAGAATAAACATCTCATGGTTTCTATTTATTGCATTATCAATAATATATTTAGAAATAATAGCGCCAACAGTGCTGCAGCAAGCAAGAATTGAATTTAAAATAACAATAAAAATAATAACAGGTACCTGTTTTTTTATTGATCTAAAAATCCATTTTAAAGGCGTTCCTGTTTTCTTAACGCTTTTCACCTTTTATTTTCCTCCATAATTTTGACGGGTTTTTAATAACCGACTTTGTTTTTCTAAAGAAAGGCCTTATTTTTCTTTTTAAAAACAATCTAAAATAATAAAGCTTTTTATTGGCCTTATCGCCCTCATAATAAGTATCTTCAAGGTAGATACCTTTTACCTTAGCAATTACCATATCAACAGTAATTCCCTTTTCAATATCAGACTGATTATCACCGCACAAAAGCAAATCATTACCCTTAATTTTAACAATTCGGTGTAAAACATATTTACCATTTTCACGGCGATATAAAATTATGTCATTTTTCGATAAAAGACCCGGCTTTACTAAAACAACCGAGTCTTTTCCTTGTTTAATAAGCGGTAACATACTTGTACCGCGTGGATAAAGTCTAAACTCACCGTCACTTGAAATAACATCATTAATTAACAATACCATTTCACTCATCGGAAGACTAATCAAGCAAATTCTCCTCCCTGAGTTTAGATACAAACTTGTCAACTGCATTAGAAGCGGTTTCTTCATCTAAATCATCATAATATTCAAGCATTTTTTTAACAACTTCTTCTTTAGTTGTTTCTTCTTGCATACTGTCAAACAAGAACTTTGCAGAAGAATTCAGCGTTAAAGAACCGTTGTAAATTTTGCTTAACTCACCTGTTGCCAATGCCAAATATGAGCCAGCAACCTCTCGAATAATAAAACCGCTTTTAATTTTCATTATTTATACCATCTTTCATAGTTTTATAACTCATTTTCGCTGCCGAAATGTCCATATTACATTTCAATTTCCAAACATCAACTTTTTTCAATGTAATATCTAACAATTCAAGCAACTTTGCAACTGATTCAGGATTATCAGGAATAATCAGTTGTTTTACTATCTTTTGAACTGCAAATTGCATTTCAAAAGGCTCAATTGAATTAATATCGCTTCTTTCAATAAAGCAAATTGATTTCAATTCAGCGCAATCGTTAATATTGTAACCCTCTTTACCGCACCAAGGAGTACCGTAAATCAAAGGCTTACCATCAACAATTCTGATTATAGGCTTGTCGCCGTTAATTATTAAGGCTTTTTCGCCTAAAAGCTCTTTCCAAAGCTTGATATGCGTAGTTTTTCCCGTTCCGCTTCTTGCAGTAAAAGCATAAGCTTTATCATCAACCTTTACAACTGCAGCGTGCAACAAAAATGCGTCAAAATCAGGAATTTTTTTGCAAATATTACGATAAGCACAAACGCTTTCAACATAGCCGTCAGAAAAATTGCCGTTAGCAGTTTTTTTATCTTTTTCTAATTCCTCTTGCGTAACACATACCGAAAAATCAGATTTTGTGTTTTCATCTACTATGTAATCTTTACAAACTTTTTTTACAAAATCAAACTTATTATTTATTTCAACAACTAAATCTGCTATTTTGATTTTAAACATAGTGTTTAGAACGGATCTACAACAGCTGGGTCATTGCTGTTGCCATCTATAATTTTGTATGTAAACTTAGTTGTTTTTGTTTTTGAACCTTTTTTCTTATTCTTCTTAGTTTTTGATTCTTCTGAAGAAGCTTTGTCATTTTTATTTGTAACAACATTACCGTTTTTATCAGTTTTTGTTACATAAACAACTGATGTTTCAACTGCTTTAGTAGCTGTAGTAGTTGTAACCTTTTTCACATCATCACTTTTCTTGCTACTACCGCAAGCAGAAAAGCTTAATAAAATTCCGCACATAACAGCAACAGAAACTAAGTAAACTAAAATATTTCTCATTTTACCTTGTCCTTTCAAAAAATATTAATAGTTAGGTGAATACATTCCCATATCCGAAGCATCATAGCCCATTTTCAACAAATCTTGCATATCAACTACACCGTCTTCATTGTAATCAAGCTTAGCTGCATCAAAATTTGTTATTTTAGAAGTATCATAGCCAGATAAATACTTCTCAAGCAAATGATAGTCAGCAGAAGTAAGCTTACTATCACAGTTAATATCACCTTTAACAGCAGTGCTTGCAAGTTTTTTGCCGGCATCAACGCTATTAAAATTGACATTAGAAGCAGCCATAGCAATAGAGGCACTGGCAACTAAAACAGTAACAATCATTGATAAACAAATAAATACAGTTTTAAACTTATTCATTATTAATAACTCCTTTATATTACTTTATATAATTTTAACATACAATTAAATCAATTGCAAGCAAAAAAACAAAATACCCGTCAAAAAATTTGTCGGGTATTGCAAAAAACTAAAACTATTATGAATTTTTTTCAATATAATCGACAATATCGCCGACTGTTTTAAAAGAATCTGCCAATTCTTCAGGGAACTCCATTGAAAATTCATCTTCAAATGTCATAATTAAATCAACAAAATCCAAACTATCAGCATTCAGATCGTTAACTAAATCGGTATCTAAAGTAATCTCGTCTTCATCAACATCAAACTGACTAGCTAAAATACCTACAACTTTTTCAAAAACCATAACAATTTCCTCCGAAAATAGATTTTACAGTTTACAAATCAATAAAAATCTGTTATATTTATTAATAATGTAACCTTACAAATAAATAATATGAGAAAAGTAGTGATTTGTCAATATCTTTTTTCAAATTTTTTAAAAATATTTTAGGAGAACACTATGAATATATTTTTATGTGGGTTTATGGGAAGCGGTAAAACAACCGTTGGAAAGGCTTTATCTACAGATTTAAATATGGATTTTATTGATTTGGATAAGCTTATAGAAATTGAAAATAATGAAAGCATAAATGAAATATTTAAAAATAAAGGTGAAGGTTTTTTCAGAAATTTAGAAACAGAAGCTTTAAAAAATGTTTGTAAAAATGATAATCAAGTAGTTTCACTCGGTGGCGGAGCTGTTTTAAAGCAAGAAAATGTTGATATAATAAAGGCAAACGGAACATTAATATTTTTAGAAGTTGAAGCAAAAACTGTTTTAAAAAGGCTTAAAAACGACACCTCTCGCCCTCTTTTAAATGTCGATAATAAAGAAGCGGTAATCGAGAAAATGTTACAAGAAAGAACGCCAATTTACAAAAATAACGCTGATTTTACTGTAAATGCAAATAAAAACTCTAAAAATACCGCAAGTTTTATCAAAAAAATTATAAAAATTTGAAAAAACTGATTTACTTTATAAAAAAAGTGTGTTATACTACAAATAACAAATAAAAGGAGAGATATATAATGGACGATAAGACTATACCTTTTTCACTCGGTAACGAAAAAGAAATTCAAATCAGAATGGTGCTTAACCAGGTTTATGAAGCATTAAAAGAAAAAGGCTACAACCCTATTAATCAGCTTGTTGGTTATATTCTTTCCGAAGACCCGACTTATATTACCACGCATAAAGGTGCAAGAACTTTGATTTGTAAAATTGACCGTGATGATATTTTACAAAGCTTATTTAAGTTTTATTTAACTGATAAATAAATAAAAAAAAATTAACGCTCAAATCGTTAAGATTTGAGCGTTTTTTGTTGTTCTTTTAAGAATTTTTGAATATCTTCATTATTGCCTGCTACCATCAAATGCTCATTTTGCGAGAATTTATGGTCAGCTGTAAATACAGGATTTAAAGTGTTATCCTTTTTTATACCTAAAATTGTTAAATTATGTTTTACTCTTACATTAACCTCACGAATTGTTTTGCCTACCCAATCGCTTGGCACTTCGATTTCAGTTGCAAAATATTCATCTGTTAACTCGATATAATCATAAACAGTATCTGCATTGTATTTTACAGCAACCTTTTCAGCCATATCTTTTTCAGGGTAAACAATAATATCTGCGCCGATTTTCTTTAAGAATTTTGCGTGAGATTGCTCTCTTGCCATAGAAATTAGCTTTTTAGCGCCTAATTCACTTGCCATAGCAGTAATTTCCATTGAAGATTTAAAATCTTCACCAATGCAAACAAAAACATAATCAAAATCTTTTATGCCAATATCAACTAAAACTTGTTCTTTTGAGCAATCAGCAATTACGCAGTTACTTACAAAATCAGAAACATCTCTGATTGCGTCTTCGTCTTTATCAATTATCATAACCTCGTTACCGAGCTCACACAATTTAATGCTTAAATATTTACCGAATTTTCCTGCTCCGATAATCAAATAACTTTTCATTATTCTCACCTATCCTATACTAATTTTTGATTCAGGTCGTCTTAACATATAAACCTTACTCTTTGCAAACGAAATTGCAAATGAAAGGCTACCGACACGACCGCAATACATCAAAATCATAATAAGGAATTTTTCAACTCCTGTTAAACTTCTGGTAATTCCTGCAGTTATACCGACAGTATCAACTGCCGAAAACGTTTCTATAAACACATCACTTAAATCAAAAGTGTGATTTGTGCATATTACAACTGCTACTACCATAGCAAGCGAAAAGTTTACAAAAAATACTGCAAGTGCTTTTCTGGTTGCATCAGGTTCAAGCCTTTTTTTGAAAATATTAAGGTCTGGCGTACCTTTTAAAGTAGCAATAAAACTTAAAATTATTACAAAAAATGTTGTTGTTTTTATACCGCCTGCAGTAGAGCCAGGGCTACCGCCTATAAACATTAAAACAGTGCTAATAAGCTTTGAGCCTGTGTCTAACTTACCTATATCACAGGTGTTAAAACCAGCCGTTCTGGTTGTTACCGATTGGAAAAACGATTGCAAAAGCTTTGATAAGATCGTTTCGCCCTCTAACTGTCTATTAGGCAATGTTTCAATAACAAAGAAAGCAATTGTACCAGAAACTATCAAAAATGCGGTTACACAAAGCACAATCTTAGAATGAAGCGAATACTTTTTAAAGTTGAATTTATACTTTATCAAATCGTTCCAAACAATAAAACCGATACCGCCTATAATTATCAAAGCAGTAATTGTAAGATTTACAGTAATATCACTTTTGTAATGTGTCAGCGAGCTATACTTGCCGAAATCTGCGCCAAACAAATCAAATCCTGCGTTGCAAAACGCCGAAATTGAGTGGAAAATACCGTAATATATTCCTTTGACAACACCAAAATCAAACGAAAATCTGATAGCAAGAATAACAGCGCCTATAAGCTCAACAAGAAGAGTACCATTAATTATTCTTTTTGTAAGTCCAATAATACCGCCAGGGTGGTCAATATTTACCGACTCCTGCAAAACGCCCTTTTGCTTTAACGAAATTTTCTTGCCAAAAGCAATTGAAAACAGCGTTGCAATTGTCATAAAGCCGATACCGCCAATTTGTATTAGCAAAAGTATTATTACTTGACCGAATGTACTCCAATAAGTGCCTGTATCCTGCACAACCAAGCCCGTAACACAAGTTGCCGAGGTTGAAGTAAACATACTGTTAAAAAATGAAGTCCATTGACCAGATTTTGAACTAATCGGTAAGCACAAAACAATTGTGCCAAGCATAATTATTGTAAAAAATCCTATTGCCAAAACCTGAACGGGTTTTAATTTAATCTTTTTCATTTCTCACCATTCTAAAATAAGGTCGGACAAATTTTGCCGACCTTATTAGCTTTTTATTAATACATACCGCCCATTGAGCCGCCTGCCATACTTGCAGCAGCGGCTGCTTCTGCTGCGGCATCTTCTTTATTATCAGTAACTAAACTTTCGGTAGTTAAAATCATAGCGGCTACCGATGAAGCGTTTTGAAGTGCTGAACGAGTAACTTTTGTTGGGTCAACAATTCCGCTTTCAATCATATCGCCGTAAGTTTCGTTGTAAGCGTCAAAACCATAGTTAACCTTGCCAGAATCAAGAATTTTAGCGATAATAACGCTACCGTCAAGACCTGCGTTAAATGCGATTTGACGAACAGGCTCTTCAAGTGCTTTCAACACAATTTTAGCACCTGTTTTTTCATCGCCATCAAGAGCTTCAACGACCTTTTCTACTGCAGGAACAGCATTAAGCAATGCAGTACCGCCACCTGCTACAATACCCTCTTCTACAGCGGCCTTTGTTGCAGACAAAGCGTCTTCAATTCTTAATTTCTTTTCTTTCATTTCAATTTCAGTAGCAGCGCCGACTTTAATTACAGCAACACCGCCTGAAAGCTTAGCAAGTCTTTCTTGCAATTTTTCTCTGTCAAAATCAGATGTAGTTTTTTCAATTTGTACTTTGATTTGCTCACATCTTGATTTAATCTCGTCTTGGTCGCCGATACCGTCAACAATAGTAGTATTCTCTTTTGTAATCTTGACAGTTTTAGCACTACCGCACATTTCAAGTGTAGCGTCTTTAAGCTCCATACCAAGCTCATCAGAAATAACAGTACCGCCTGTTAAAATAGCGATGTCCTGCAACATTTCTTTTCTTCTGTCGCCAAAGCCAGGTGCCTTAACAGCAGCACAAGTAAATGTACCTCTTAATTTATTCAAAACGATTGTAGAAATAGCATCGTTTTCAACATCATCAGCAATAATCAAGAATTTTTTGCCTGCTTGAACAATTTGCTCTAAAAGCGGTAAAATCTCTTGAATATTTGAAATTTTCTTATCAGTAATGATAATAGCAGGATTATCAAGCTCACATTCCATTTTATCGGTATCAGTAACCATATAAGGTGATAAATAACCTCTGTCAAACATCATACCCTCAACTACTTCGCAAGTAGTATCAGCAGTTTTTGATTCCTCAATAGTAATAACACCCTCACGAGTTACCTTATCCATAGCGTCAGCAATAAGTTCGCCGACATAGTCATCAGCAGATGAAACCGAAGCAACTCTTTTAATATCATCAGAGCCTTTAACTGCTTGTGAATTGCCGATAATTGCTTCAACAGCAGCGTCAACTGCTTTTTTCATACCTTTTTTAACTACCATTGGGTTTGCGCCTGCTGTTACATTTTTCATGCCCTCTCTGACTAATGCTTGAGCAAGTAGTGTAGCGGTAGTAGTACCATCACCTGCTACATCGTTAGTTTTAACAGCAACCTCTTTTACAAGGCCAGCACCCATATTTTCAAAATTATCAGAAAGTTCAATCTCTTTTGCAATTGTAACACCGTCATTTGTAATTAACGGAGCACCGTATTTTTTATCAAGAACAACATTTCTTCCTTTTGGTCCTAATGTTACCTTAACAGTATTAGCAAGCTTATCAACACCTGCTTGTAATTTTTTGCGAGCTTCTTCGCCATAAATTAAATCTTTAGCCATAACTAAAAAGCCTCCCTTATTCAACTATTGCCAATATATCAGATTGACGAACTATAATATAATCAGTATCATCAACTTTAACTTCTGTACCTGCATATTTGTTTAAAAGCACTCGGTCGCCTACTTCGATATACATATCAACTTCAACGCCGTCAACTACGCCACCAGGGCCTACCTCAACAACATCTGCAATTTGTGGTTTTTCTTTTGCGGAATTGGTTAAAATAATACCGCCTTTTGTTGTTTCTTCTGCTTCTTCCATTTTAACAACAACTCTGTCTAACAATGGTTTTATTGTCATAATATTACCTCCCAAATTTAATTATGTTTTTTACAATAATATATTTTAATACTTTTTAATTAAAAAATCAAGAGCAAAAACCTAAAAAGGTCAAAAAAAGTCAAAGAAAGACAAATCACCCTTTAAAATACATATATAATTGGCATTTTATGTTGCCGTTATACAGTTTTCTGCGCTTATCTGCACTTCTTGAGAATATACTTTCAAAGTTTTCATCAGGTGTAATAATATAATATTTTTTACCTTTTTCTTTTATGAATTTTTCGCCCATAATTTTATAAAGTGCTTCAGCTTGTTTTATATCGAGCAAGCGCTCGCCATAAGGCGGATTTGTTATAATCAAGCACCTGTCATCTGGCAAAGAAAAATCTTTAATATCACACTTTGAAAGTGTTATTTGCTTTTCAACACCAGCTTTTTTAGCGTTAAATTTTGCGGTTTCAAGTGCTTTTTCATCAATATCGCTGCCAAAAGCTTCAAAATCATTAGCACGATTTATTAAATCAATCGCTCTTTCACGCTCAATTCTAAAGACACTTTGGTCAATAAAATCAAAGCTTTCGCAAATAAAGCCTCTTTTAAGCCCCGGTGCAATATTATTTGCAATCATAGCCGACTCTATCAAAATAGTGCCTGAGCCGCAAAATGGGTCATATAGCTTTGTATCAGGGTAAATTCTCGCAAGTAAGGCGAATGAGGCAGCAAGTGTTTCTTTAATAGGAGCGTCATTCGCAACCGCTCTATACCCTCTTTTGTGAAGTCCCTCTCCCGAAGTATCAATCATAATTGTAACTTCATCTTTTAAAATTGAAAATTGGATTTGATATTTTTTACCTATTTCTTCAAACCACTCAATTGAATACTTAGTTTTAAGTCTTTCAACAATTGCTTTTTTAATAATCTTTTGGCAGTCAGGTATTGAGTGTAAAGCAGAATTTAACGACCAACCCTTTACAGGAAAAGCGTCATTTTTGCCAATATAATTCTCAAAAGGCAAGTTTTTTACGTTTTCAAATAATTCAGTAAAATTCTTCGCCTTAAATCTGCCGACTAAGATTAAAACCCTTTCAGCAGTTCTTAAATTGATATTTGCTCTGGCTAAAACAGCTTCATCGCCAGAAAACAAAACTCTGCCATTTTCAGCAATTACATTTTCAGCCTGAATATTTTTGAGTTCATTGGCTAAAATACTTTCAACGCCGAATAAACAAGGCGCAACAAAATTCATATTAATCTTCCTTTTTTCAAACTAATATATATAATACATTAAAACTTAAATAAAATCAATTCTATTTTTCAAATTTATGTTGACTATATACATTTTTCATAGTAAAATATATATAGAAAACAAATAAGGAGAAACTTTATGAACGAAGAATATACACCTGATTTAGTTGAGCTTACCGATGATGATGGTAACACTTATAATTTTGAAGTTATTGACTCACTTGAAGATGACGGCAACCACTATGTTGCGCTAACCCCTTGTGATAAAGACGGTAATCCGACTGATGACGATGCTTTGATTATTATGAAAGAAGTTATGGAAGATGATGAAATCTTCTATGAAGAAATTGAAGATGATAATGAATATGAAACAATTTCTGATGCTTTTATAAATCGTCTTGAAGATTTTTATGAAATAAAAGACTAAAAAAGATATTCTCCTGCCCTGTTCGTGTACATTTAGGTTACTATAACCCTACACTTTTATTTAGGGAGTTTTGACTCGGGTGGCGGGACCTGCAGGCCTCCCCGTTTTTACGGGACGTTGGAAGCGCAAAAACCACTCGGCGGACACCCACCTGTTTTGTTTTACAGGTTATATCTATTTACCTAAATGATTGCGGCAGGGCGGGTATATTCAAAAAACATATTAATATAACTTTAATTTAACTTTTAAAATCTGTTCAAGATTTATTAATATATTTTTGTTATTATATAATTGCAAGATGAATATTCCCCCTAAAAAATATTAATACTTGCTTCGTTTCACCGCTAAAAGCGGTGAAACGACTAAAATTGATTACTTCTTAATTGTACTTTTTCATATTTCCCCTTTAAAAAAGGAAAAACACCCTTTCGGGTGTTTTTCCTTTTTATATTTTAAATTCTTTATTGTGCATCTGCTTCTTTAAAGATTCTCCAACTTCCATTTTCTTTTACACAGATCATTGTGCCTGAATACGAACTTTTTGAAGTTGTAGATTTTGTAGTGGCCTGTGTTGCAGTTGTAGTAGTTGTAGTAGTGGTAGTAGTTGTGGTTGTTGTAGTAGTTTTAGCACCTTTTTTAGCCTTTTTGGTATTAGCAGTGTATGTTTCAGGAGCTGTTGTAGGTTGAGCAACACTTTCAATAGAATAATTCATATCAAATGTTACTTTTGCAAACATAGTAGCTTTTTCAGCATATTTGCTGACAATTTCAACACCCGAAGTTTTATAAGTGCTTAAATAATCTTTATACTCACTTGTACCGCTTTTGAAATACTCAATCTTAGTTGCGTTGAAGCTTAACAATTTAAACTTTCTGGAAGAATCGCCTTGCCACCAGAATTTAGCAACTTTTTCAAAGTTTGAATCTTTGCTGATGTCCATATCTAAATCAACATCAATTTGGCTTCCGTAAGCTTGATACTGTTTTAATTGCTCAATAACTGAGTTTCTATAATAAACTGAGCACTCATTAGTCAAGGATTTTGCATTTTGAGTTTCTAATTGGTCTTTTAAGAAACTTTCAACTACCGCACCTGGATTGCCGTTTACAGTTTTATCAAAAAATGACATAAATGTTCCGTTAATGCAACTCATTACAATAAGTGCGGCTAAAGCGCCTGCAACAAATGAAACTAATGCAACAAGCCATGTACCAGAACTCTTTTTTGTGCTTTTAGCAGCGTTTTCATCAATTTGATTGAAATCAACTACCAAATCCTCTTCAGTTGCACCGATTTCATCTTCAACTTCGGTTTCAACATTTTCAGTTTCATCAATATCAACTGAAACATCTTCTAAAACATCAGTTTTTTCTTCCTCATTTGCAACAACAAAACCGCATTTTTCGCAAGTATTGTTATCGCCCATGTCAAATCCACATTTTGGACAAAACATAATTATTATCTCCTATCTAAATAAAGTAATTATATTTTAACAAAAAAATTTTAATAAGTCAATACCTAATCTAATTCTTTAACGCCTGTGTATAACTCGTAGTATCTACCTTTTTGTTTAAGCAAATCATCATGGTCGCCACGCTCAATTATTTCACCGTTTTCAAGCACCATAATTGCATTTGAATTTCGAACGGTTGATAACCTATGAGCAATTACAAAAGTAGTACGATTTTTCATCAATCTGTCCATACCGTGCTCAATATGGCGTTCTGTACGAGTATCGACCGAGCTTGTTGCTTCATCAAGCACTAAAATAGGCGCTTTAGAAACTGCTGCACGAGCAATATTGAGCAATTGTCGTTGTCCTTGAGAAAGGTTTGCACCATCACCCTCTAATCGAGTTTGATAGCCGTTTTCAAGTCGCATAATAAAGCTGTGAGCAGAAGCGAGTTTTGCTGCTTCAATTACCTCTTCGTCAGTAGCGTCAAGTCTGCCGTAACGGATATTTTCCATTACAGTACCTGTAAACAGATGAGTATCCTGCAAAACCATTGCAATATTTTTACGCAAAGTTTCTCTTTTATACTGCTTGATATCAACACCATCAATTTTTATGCTGCCTTCTTTAATATCATAAAAACGATTAAGCAAGTTTGTTACAGTTGTTTTACCAGCACCTGTTGAACCAACAAAAGCGATTTTTTGACCAGGATGAGCGTAAAGTGAAATATTCTTAAGCACCACTTTATCTTCATTATAACCAAATGTTACATTTTCAAATGTAACATCGCCTTTGATTTCAACAGGGTCAAGTGCATCAGCAGCATCTGGCGATTCTGGGTCTAAATCAATTATATTAAACACTCGCTCTGCACCTGCTAAAGCTGAAAATACAGTTGACATTTGCTGCGAAATTTCATTAATAGGTCTTGAAAACTGCCTTGAATATTGAGCAAAAACAGTAAGACCACCAGGTGTAAAGCCTGTAGTACACATCAATACACCACCGATACCGACTGTTGCGGCGTAGCTTATCTGGCTGGTATTTCCCATTACAGGGCCAAAAATACCGCCGTAAAATTGTGCTTTAAACTGCTTATCTCTCAAATCGTCATTAAGCATATCAAATTCTTCAACGCAGTCTTCTTCGTGGTTAAACACCTTAACAACCTTTTGACCTGTAACAGTTTCTTCAATATAACCATTTACAGCGCCTAAAGATGACTGTTGACCTTTATAATACTTACCCGATTTTTTGGCTAAAATTGCACCTAATTTAATGAAAATTGGGATAAAAACAATTGTTATTAGCGTTAACATCCAGTTTGTAGTTATCATAAACACAAATGTGCCGACAAGTGTAATAAAGCCCGAAAACATTGAAACTAATGATTGGTCAAACATTACACCGATATTATCAACATCATTGGTAAATCGACTCATAATTTCGCCTGTTGGGTGATTATCGTGAAATCTTACCGATAATGATTGAACCTTTATAAACAAGTCGTTTCTTATTCTTTCAATAGCACCTTGCGACACCGAAAGCATAAGCCTTGATTGCAAATAAGTCGAAGCAACCGTTATTAAATAAACCGAAACTAAAATGATAATAGCAGTTACTACATAAGCGATTGTTTCACCGAATTTTTGATTAGCAAACAAATGATTAAAGGAAACTGAAAATGATGAAATAATATCATCAGAAAGCTTTTCAAAAAAGCTTAGTTTCATATCGCTTTTAAATTGTATTGTTAAAGCTAATTTATTTATTATAGGTGCTAACATAAATGAGCCTATAAGCTGCGAAACTGTGCTAAAAAGCATACAAACAGCGACAAAAAACAGTCGCAGTTTCTGGTTGCTGACATAGCTTAAAATGCGTTTAACAGTCGCTTTTGTGTTTTTAGGCTTGCCTGTAGCCCGAACTCCAGGACCTCTTCTGCCAGGTCTACCTGGTCTGCCTGGGCCTTTTTTCATATCGGAAACCGATGAATTATATCTTTTTTGTAATTCTTCTATACTTCTTGCCATAATTCATCACGCCTCCTTTTTACCTGTTTGAGAATAATAAATTTCTTGATATTCAGTATTATTCTTCAAAAGCTCATCATGTGAGCCAATACCTGTAATAGTGCCTTCGTTCATAACTATTATTGTATCAGCTTCTTCAATTGAGCTTATTCTTTGTGCAATAATAATTTTAGTTGATTCAGCCAAATCGGTTTTAAAGCTTTTTCTGATATTAGCCTCAGTTGCGGTATCAACCGCCGAAGTTGAGTCATCTAAAATCAAGATTTTAGGCTTTTTAAGCAAGGCACGAGCAATACAAAGTCTTTGCTTTTGACCGCCCGAAACATTGGCACCGCCTTGGTCGATTGAATACTCATATTTACCGTCAAAAGTATCAATAAATTTACTTGCTTGTGCGCTTTTTGCAACTTTTATTACCTGCTCATCAGTAGCATTTTCATCGCCCCAACGCAAATTGTCAGCAATAGTACCAGAAAACAGAATATTCTTTTGAAGCACCATTCCGACGCCTTCACGAAGATTATATAAGCTATAATCTTTTACATTGATACCGTCAACAAATACTTCGCCTTCATCAACATCATAAAGTCTTGGTATCATCGAAACAAGCGTTGATTTACCGCAGCCTGTCGAGCCGATAATTCCGACAGTTGAGCCAGCCTTGATTTTTAAATTAACATTGTTTAAAACCTTTTCTTTGCTGTTTTTATAATAGCGGAATGAAACATTTTTAAATTCAACTTCCCCTTTTTCAACCTTTGCTTCTTTCATTTTAGATAATTCGTCTGTTAAATCAAGTTTTTCATCTAAAACCTGCGAAATTCTGCGTGAACTTGCGAGCGCACGAGAAGAAGTCATAAGCACAAAGGTCAGCATAACAAGCGAAATTAAAATTTGGTTTACATAGGAAATAAACGCTGATAAGTCACCTGTTGCCATTGAGCCACTAAGTACGATTTTTGAGCCAAACCAAACAACAGCGGCAATAGTAATATTCATAAACAAATTCATAACAGGGTGCATAAAAATCATTACTTTATATGCTGAAATACCCGCCTTTTTCAAATCGGCATTTGCAGTTGTGAATTTATCAATTTCATAATCTTCTCTAACAAAACTTTTTACAACTCTAACATTAGTAACGCTTTCCTGAACAGTCGAGTTCAAATTATCAACCTTTTCCTGAACTCTTGTAAATCTCGGAAAACCTACTCTGATAATTCCGATAATTGTAATTATCATAAGCGGAATTGTTACCGCTAAAACAGTTGCAAGCGTTGGTTGAAGCTTAATTGCCATAATTAACGCACCTATTATCATACCAGGCGCTCTTAAACACATTCTAAGCAACATATTGACAAAATTTTGAATTTGAGTAACATCATTTGTAAGTCTTGTAACTAACGAGCCTGTTGAAAACTTATCAATATTAGCGAATGAGAACTGCTGAACCTTTTTGTAAACATCAAAGCGAATATCGGTTGCAAAGTTAACCGAAGCTTTTGCACCAAAATACGCACCGCCGATACCGCCTGCCATCATACAAACAGCAGTTAAGACCATAAGACCTGCGTAAATTAAACTTTTTTCAACAGTTAAGGTATTGTTACTGCCTGCGTTAATAATTTCAGCTAAAAACAACGGCATTAAAACCTCGCCGATTACCTCAACTATCATACAAATAGGGCCTAATATAAACGAAGATTTATAGGGGCTTGCATATTTTAACCATCTTTTCAAATTATTCACACTCCCCTTCACAAAAAGATACTTTTATTTTTT
This sequence comes from Oscillospiraceae bacterium, assembly GCA_902781345.1. Taxonomy (GTDB): domain Bacteria; phylum Bacillota; class Clostridia; order Oscillospirales; family Acutalibacteraceae; genus RUG11462. Next base: position 43,464 of record CACZIY010000002.1, read on the forward strand.
CGAGCATAGCCATAAATTGCTCGACCTCTTTATCAGTAAAGCTTTCAAATGTTTTTCTGTCAACTTCTTTAAAAACCTCACTCGATTTTTCAATAATTTCTTTGCCCTTTGCAGTTAGTTTTAGCTCGTTATAACGGCTGTCATCTTTAGATGAATTTCTCTGAATATAACCGTTATTTTCAAGCTTTTTAATTGTTACCGCAACAGCAGCAGGGCTAATCTCAAACTTTTCAGCAATATCTTTTTGACAAGGTTTACCGCCATGACGCGAAATATACATAAGAACACCGTGTTGTGAGCGATGAATGCCCATTGATTTTACTTCATTTTCAATATATTTTCTTCTTAATCTTTCAGTTTTCATAAGCAAATGAATACACTCATGTGCTTTTTGCTCCGAAATCATAAAAAACACCTCTTTTTCAAAAAACTTAACTAATTAATAGTTAACAAGTTAATTATATCACCTATTTTCAATTTGTCAAGCAAGTTTACAATTTTTTTACAAATAAAACTGCACTAAAAAAGACTCGAAACCCCGAGTCTTTTTTATACTAATATTTAAAGATATTTTTTTACAAAGTTATCAATTTCAGCTTCACATTTAGCGTCTGGTGTTCCAACATTTTCAAAAACAGACCATTTTTCAATATGTGTTGCTGTTTCATTTGGTTTTAAATAATGTACTGTTCCGATAGTTTCCATTTCTAAAATTTGAGAATTTGTATAAGTTTCAAAAGAAACACCGAAATCATCATACTCTGCATCTTGCTTATGCTCATATTTTTTTACAAAAACAGTATCTTTATAGGCATAAATTGCTGTGCCTGCGTGTAAATCAAGTCCTAATTTAAAGCTTGCATCAACATTTTCATCTTGCTGTAAAGTAACATATTTTTCGCCAAGATACAAACGAGGGTCAGCAAGATTTGTATAAGGCCAAGCAACAATTCTGCGGTTTGGTAACAAATCAGTATCAAGTGTGTTTTGCGGAATAATTTCTAAACCGCCTTTATTTAATACTGTAATTGACCAAGGCGAAAGCCTTTTTTCACTGTTTGAAATATTTTTAACAAAATGAGTAACTGTAATTTCGCCGTCTTCACTCATTTCAACGCTATAAGAACAAGCAACACCGTTCATAGTCTGCTCTTGTTGTGTGAATAACGCACCGTTTTTAAGTAATTTCACATCAACAGCTACATCATCAGGAAAATAAGTCTCTGGCATTGATTCAGGCGATACCCAAAGTCTATGACCACCGTAATTAGTCCATTTTGCTCCTTTACCGTAATGCTTTTCCATCAATTCATCTTCTGTGATATTCTCTCTATTAATATCGTTAAACATTACATTTTCTTTGCCTACAAGCCCTACTCTAATAATTCTTGGACCTATTTCTTTTGTAATTGCAACATCAACTTTTCCGTTTGAGATTTCAACACATTTGCCAAAATTTTCAAACTCAATTTCTTTAACAGTAATTGACATAAAAACTCTCCTTAAAATTTAAAATAAGCCTGAAATAACGCCGTTTTCATCTACATCGATTTTTTCAGCAGATGGTACTTTTGGCAAGCCAGGCATTGTCATTATATCGCCTGTAAGGCAAACAACAAATTTAGCACCTGCCGAAACCTTAACCTTTTTAACTGTAATTCTAAAGCCTGTTGGTCTGCCGAGTAATTTTTGGTTATCAGACAATGAATACTGTGTTTTTGCTAAGCAAACAGGATATGAGCCAAAGCCTAATTCTTCAAGCTTGCCTAACTCTTTTTTAGCGGCAGGTGTAAAATCAACACCATCAGCACCGTAAATTCTGGTTGCGACCGCATTGATTTTTTCCTCTAACGAAAATTCATCATAATATGAGAAAGTAAAATCGTTATCTTGCTCGCAAAGACGCAAAACCTCATTAGCAAGCGCTATTCCGCCTTCGCCGCCTTTACCCCAAACCTCGCAAAGTGAAACATTAACGCCATATTCTTTGCATTTATCTTCAACTAATTTGAGTTCAGCTTCAGTATCAGTTGGGAACCTGTTTATAGCGACAACGCAAGGAAGTTTATAAACATTTGAAATATTTTCAATGTGCTTGTAAAGGTTTGGCAAGCCTTTTTCAAGTGCTTGCAAGTTTTCTTCACCTAAATCAGCCTTTAAAACACCGCCGTGCGATTTTAAAGCACGAACAGTAGCAACAATAACTACTGCAGATGGTTTAAGACCGGCTGCACGACATTTAATATCAAGGAATTTTTCAGCTCCAAGGTCAGCACCGAAGCCTGCTTCTGTTACAACATAATCACCAAATTTAAGCGCCATTTTTGTAGCCATAACTGAGTTGCAACCGTGTGCAATATTAGCAAATGGACCGCCGTGAACAAAAGCTGGAGTATGTTCAAGAGTTTGAACAAGGTTAGGTTTTAAAGCGTCTTTCAAAAGTGCAGTCATAGCACCTTG
>CACZIY010000003.1 GCA_902781345.1 Oscillospiraceae bacterium
CCAGTAAACACCGCCCGAAGATTTGTTTTGCATTTTTAATAACCAGTTCATTTCATATTTTGCCTCATCAAGCAAATCCGAAGTGCTATTAGGTAAAACTTTACAATCGGCGTTTTCTCCAAACATTTCGTAAGTCATCAACAAATCTGCAACAACTTGATTTGCAGGAGTTACATATCTACCATAATCACCCGCGTCATGTAATCCGCCCGAAAAATCTGACGCTTTTGCAACAGAACTTTGAATATATTTTCCATAAGTTGCACTATTCTTATCTGTATCTAATTTATTTAATATGTAAACAGGAACATCGCCACTATGGCAAACACCGTGAGTAAACTTTTCATCAACAACATCAGAAGTAAGTGCTGTACCGCATCTATTATAATAAAGTGCAGTAATCAACGCCTTTTGTACATCTTTATAAGGATTGCTCTTGATTTCAAATGAATAAGAATAACCAAATGGGGTAAAAACTTTGTATCTTCCCGCAGCTGTTACAGATGAAAAATCAAAGGTTGAAACAAACCTATCTGTAATATCGTCCATTTTTCTTGTTGTCGAAATTCCGCTGTAAACAACCTTATTATCAGACTCTTTAACTACATAACAACGATAAACAACCTTATTATCAGACTCTTTAACTACATAACAACGAGCATTGCTAATCTGCGAATTTGGCTTCATAACAGTGCTGTCCTCTGTTATCTTAGCAGTTTTAACAGCATTTGTTTCATAACCGACTTGATTGATTTGAACATTGCTTGTAAGTGCATTTATATAAGTACCAGGCACCTTATCAAAGCTGTCAATTTTAACAAGCTTATTTATTAACAGATTAACATCAAATATATTTATTGCGGTATCGCTATTCAAATCTGCCGCATCTTCATCTATATTTTCAGTATAGCCTATAAGGTATCTTCTGATTAATAATAAGTCTTTAGTATCAACTATTTCGTCAGAATTCAAATCTCCTTTTAAATTACTTGTCGCACTGACAGCGTAGAAGCTTTGCAGTGCAAACGCTATAATAGCAACTAAAATTATTGATAAAACTCTCTTCATTTCTTCCTCCAAAATTATTCTATATAAGAATAATAACTTATTATTGAAAAAATTGCAATAATTTTCTTCATAAAAAAACGTAAAGCCTTGAAGATATCTCTTCAAGGCTTCTATCATGTAATTATATCACCATTTCAGTTTTCTACAACTTCTGAGAAATATTTCGGCATCTACGCAGATTGGTAATTTTGGAGGTGTTACCAAAAACGTAGTATTTTCAGTCCATTACATGAATACAACCATAGTATAATATATGACGGGTTACAAAAAGGTTACAAATATTAAAAATTTTAAAAAAATTTGTTGTTTTTTGTATTATTTTGTGGTAGTATATAGTTAGAATATTAGAAAATGGAGTATTTTTATGTCAGTATTACAATATATTCACTTTTCCGTTGAACTATGGGGTGCAATATTTTGCTTTATAGCAATTGTAGTAATTTTCATTAACAAATCATTTGATAAAAAAGGTTCTTACCTGCTTATCGTTCTTTTGCTCAACTCGCAAATGCTGATGATAAGCGATGCTTTAGCGTGGATTTTCAGAGGAAATCCATCAACGCTTGGGTATTACATGGTAAGAATTTCAAATTTTTCAGCGTTCTTTTTTGGTTTGTTTACTCTACCGCTTGTCGCTGAATATCTTACTTACTTAATCAAAAAGCGTTCAGGAATCACTCGGCTATATTGGGCTCATTTTCAATGGCTTTTATTCACATTTGGCTCAATCTTTCTTATAGTTAATCTTTTCCACGAGTATATCTATACATTTGATAAGTCAAACACTTATTATAGATTAGAGTTCGGTATACTTCCTGGTGTAATTGCTACAATAGGAATTATTACAACCTTTGGTGTTGTTATTGAGTATATCAGGTATTTAAAGGTATTTGAAAGAGTTGCAACTATTATTTATATCTCGTTTCCATTACTTGCAGTATTGGTTCAAATGATGTTATACGGCGTTTCAATTGCATATTTTTCTATTGTAATTTCAAACTTTATACTGTTTCTTTCATACGAAATCGAGCTGGCAAACGCTAACTCTGAAAAAGAACGAAAGCTTGCTGAGGACAGCATAAGGCTTTTTAATAAACAGATTCATCCGCATTTTCTTTTTAACAGTCTTTCGATTATTAAGTATTTATGTAGAAAATCGCCTGAGGAAGCAGTTAAAACTATTGATGAATTTGCAGGTTATATGCGAAGCAGTACAGATTTAATGAATACAAATGAGTGTGTACCGCTTGAGCAAGAATTACAGCTTGTAAAGCATTATACATATATGCAGAAAAAGCGTTTTGGAGATAATATTAATTACGAGTTTGATATTCAGGATTCAGACTTTAAAGTCCCGCCTTTTTCTGTTCAAACAATGGTTGAAAACGCTATTGAACACGGTATTAAATCAAAGCAGATGAAAGATGGTTTGGTTAAGATAACATCCTTTAACAAAAACGGAGTACATTTTATAAAAATCACCGACAACGGTGGCGGATTTGATACAGGCAAGCTTTATGATGCTGATGATAAGGTTCATGTCGGTATTAATAATACAGCTCAAAGATTGCAACTAATGTGCAAGGGCGAGTTTGATATTCAAAGTGAAATTGGTAAAGGTACAGTTGTTACAATAAAAATTTATGAGGAGTAGAATATGAAAATTTTAATTGTTGATGATGAGGCATATTTAAGAGAGGAACTTATTGACGCACTCGAAAGGGTTATTCCTACAAATGAGTATTTTGAAGCAGAAGGCTATGATGATGCTATTGATTTGTTGAAGAATAATAAGTTTGACATTGCTTTTCTCGATATTTGTTTAAACGGAAAAGATGGCTTGTCAATCGCAGAAAAAGCGAAATTCATCAGTCCTGAAACTAACATAGTAATGGTAACTGCCTATAGTGAATATGCTTTAGAAGCATTTAAGCTTTTTGTAAGTGGCTATATTTTAAAGCCTGTTAACGACTTTGAGTTGCGTGAAGTAATTAAAAATCTCAGAACACCAGTAGAAAAAGATAAAACTGACAAGCTTGAAGTAAGATGCTTTGGCAATTTTGAAGTATTTAGCAAAGGCAAGCCTTTTAAGTTTAAAAGAAGCAAAGAAAAAGAAGTTTTGGCATATTTAATCTGTTTAAAAGGTGCTTCAGCCAGCAGAAATGAGATTTGCGCAAATGTTTTTGAAGATGCTTCGTCTACCGAAAAAGCTAATAACAATTTCAAACAAGCTTATGCATCGCTTAAAAAAGATTTAATTAGCAAAGGGTTTGAAAATGTTTTAGTACACAGCTCAAACAACTCTTATGCAATTGATACCGAAGCTATCAACTGTGATTATTATGATTATATTACAGGTAAAAACACAAGCGAAAACACTTATCGTGGTGAATTTATGAACCAGTACAGCTGGGCTGAACAATACATTTATTCATTAGAAAATTATTAAGTTTTATTTAAAAAAGACTTGAAGAAATTTCTTCAAGTCTTTTTGTTTTAAACTACTATTCCACTTATATATTCACCGCATTTAAGGTATTTTTTAGTGTTTGAATACTTTTCAAAAAAGTAATTCCAGCTACCGTCTTGACCAAAGTTGCCTGTTTCAACAACATAGGTCTTACCATTTGAAAGTTTTGCTTCACCCCAAAAATGCTGCCATTTTCGACCGCTTGTAGTACCTCTGTATCCCCAAATTAACTTTGAGCCAACACCGAGGTAAGCGAGAAATTCAGCCATAGCGCCGTTATATTGCGCACATTGACCTAATTTGTAAGTAAATATCGCTTTAGCATAAGAACAACCATCAATTTTACTATATGAACTGCCCGTAGCATAAGTTACATTTTTATGTATAAAGAAAAACGCTGTTCTTATTTTATAATAAGGCGACATTTCGCAAGTCAGATATTCAGACGAAAAGTTTTTAAAAATCTTTTTATCAGCCTCTGTTACAGTAACTGTATAAGCAGTTTTTGCTTTTTTGCCTTGTGTGTTAACGCATTTGAAGGTTGCTTTTGTAGCACCTGCGCAACCATTCATAATAGCCATTTTGCTGTTTGAATTGTAAGTCGGCGAAGTGTAGATATAGCTTTTCTTTTTATTTTCAGTTTTATAAGCTTTAATGTAAAAGCTGTAAACTTTACCTTTTTCTAAAGGTGTAATATTTTTCTTAGTATAAGATTTTTTGTTACCGTCTTTTAAATTCTTAATTTTTTTAAATTCGCCTTTATCCTCTGAATAATAGACTTCATAACCCGTGGCCCCAGAAACGACTGTCCATTTCAATTTTACAGAATCTTCATAAGTAGAAATGTAAAAATTTGTGCCAAAGAAAACAGGTGCAAAATCTACCCTTTCACTATAATAAGTCTTTTTTTTGACCTTTACATAAGACTTTATAGCATAGTAATATACATTATCAGCTAAAGCGGTTTTATCAACATATTTAGTAGTTGTATTATCAGCTGTACTAATAAGCTCAGTCCAACTAATCTTATCACTGCTTCGATAGATTTTGTATCCGTTTACAGTTGCGTCTTTTTTCCATTTTAAGACAACACAAGTCAATTTTTCAGTAATACTTTTTATTTTTGGATTTGCTACTGTTACTTTAGCTTTTGCATTGGCAGTAAATGCACACGACAATGCAAAAATCAAAGCTAAACACATAGAAATCAATTTATTTAACTTCATTTATAATCACCTTTATTGGTTACAAATATATTACAATTATACTATAAAAGTTACAATTTGTCAACGAATTTCAACTTTCGACAAAAATGAGCCTGACAAAAGTCAGACTCATTTTATAAAACTAATTCTAAATTTTTATTCGTTTAATCGCAATATCCGTCAATAATCCTATAAACAAACCTGTAAAAACTCCTGCTATTATCATAACAGGTAAATAGTACAGCAAATTAGACGACATAATAAGACAAGCGCACAAAATCTGCCCAATATTAAAGAATATTGCACCGAAAATTGAAACTGTAAATATATGCAATCTGTTTTTGAGAACTAACATTATCAAAAACGATAAAATGCCGCCAAATAAGCTGTAAAGCAAGTACACAGGTCCGCCGAAGCAAATACCAGATATAAGTATTTTTGCAATAATAATAATCAAAGTATCAAATATTTTGCATTTGTATAACGCAAATACAACTACAATATTAGCAAGGCCTAATTTAAACCCATACGCATAAAAATCTATAGGAATTAGCCTTTCAATAAAGGAAAATACAAAGCAAAGCGACACTAAAAGAGCGCAAATTGTAAGTCTTTTTACCGAAGAATTACCAAGCTGCATCTTCCGCACCTGTATTTTTAACTATTCTGATTTCAACCTCGTTAGGCAAGCAAACAATTGATTCGTCAACCTTTGAAATTCTGTAATGATTCACGCATTTTTGGTCTTTGCAATTTGCCCATTTAACATAAGCAGTGCTGTTTTCAATTACAAGAATATTTGTTGTTTTTCCATTGCTGTCGGTAATCTTAACTTCCTTTTTGTTTTCAGTCTGCAAATCACCGATGTAAAAGGTTTCGCCTTTGACTTTAACCTCAATCTTGTCGCCATCTGTTCTCATAACATTAATGAATATCAACGCAGAAAAAGCAGTAATAAGCACTACTAATACGATAACAATATCGACAACAGAAAACTTTCTCCTTTTCATATTGTACTCCTTTACTATTTGTATTTATTAAATCCATTTGAATAATGAATATTTGACGAATTATCAATAATACAAGCTTCACAATTTTTAGTCTTATTAATAAGATTTAAACCGCTTTTATAATCAAAAATATACAGAGCGGTTGACAAAGTATCCGCTAAATAACCGCTTTTACAAATCACAGTTACAGATTTATTGTTTTTAGCAGGAAGCAAGGTTTTTGGTGAAATAATATGTGAATACTTTTTGCCGTTTACTTCATAAAAACGCTCATATCCGCCAGATGTTGAAACTATGACACCGTCTTTACATTTTAAAGTTATTAATGTTTTATCGGTTTCATCAGGATTTGCAACACCGACAGAAAAGCTTTCGCCGTTTGGCTTTTTACCAACAGTAATAATATTTCCGCCAAAATCGACAATAGCATTTTTTACATTTTTTGAAACAAGAAAAGAATAGATTTTATCAGCAACATATCCCTTTGCTATTGCGCCAACATCAATACTACTTCCCTTTTGCTTCAAAAAAACATTGTTTTTGTCAATAATCAGATTATCAATTTCAGATAATTTATTTTTACTCTTTAAAAGCTCTAATGTCGGTACTTTTTTGCCCTCATCTCTAAATTTATGCCAAACACTTAAAACAGGACCTAAGCAAACATTTACATTGCCATTTGTTATAGAGTACACACTCTTACAACAATTCAAAAAGTCAATCAATTCCCTATCAACCTTAACTTTTTCAACACCTGCATTATCATTAATAGTTTTAATGTTATTAATACCTTTATAAGTGTTATAAATATCAAAAAGTTGATAATATTTCTTTAAAACTTCTTTTTCTAAAGAGTTGCAAATGCTGTTATAAATTTTTTCGTCATTTTCATACATTTTTATAGTAGTAACAGTATCAAAATATTGATAGTATGACTTTGAATATGACTGCTTGTCAGCACTACCACAGGAAGTGCAACTAAAAGCAAAAACAACTAAAAAAACAACCGAAATAAATCTTTTAATCATATTGTTTAATAATAATTTTTGATGGACATTTTGAAGCACAAAGACCGCAAGATGTACATTTATCATAGTCAATATGTGCAATGTTATTTTCAAGAGTTATAGCACCTACAGGACAAAGCTTTTGGCATAGTCCACAGCCTATACAACCCGCTTTACACATATCCTTTACAGCCTTACCCTTTTCTTGCGAGAAGCATTGAACGACATATTTAGCGTCATACGGCACTAACTCAATCAAATTATTAGGACAGGCTTCAACACACATACCGCAGCCCTTGCAGTCCTCACGAGAAACAAAAGAACGACCGTTAATATTCTTAATAGCACCGAATTTACAAACAGATGCACAAGTGCCAAGACCTAAGCAACCATAAGCACAAGCTTTTGCACCTCTGCCAGGTGTTACTGAAACTCTGTTGCAATCAAGCGCACCATAATAATTATAAATAAACTCAGATTTATCACAGGCGCCCATACATTTTACAATAGCAACCTTACGAACATTTTTCTCAGTTTCAACGCCCATAATTTTTGCAATTTTATCAGCAGCCTCTTGACCGCCTACAGGACAAGAATTAGGCTTAGCTTCGCCTTTAGCGATTTTAGAAGCCAAATCATCACAAGAAGCAAAACCGCAACCACCACAGTTGTTACCAGGTAAGCACTCACGAACATTTACTTCTTTTTGGTCAACTTCAACATGAAATTTCTTTTCAGAAAATCCCAAAAACAAGCCTATAATCAAAGCAATTGCGCTAATTACAGCGGCAGAAATTATTATAAATGTATAATCCATTAAAATACCGCCTTTCTCAAATAAATACTTTAAATCCAAAGAAAGCAATTGCCATAAGACCTGCAGTAATCAAAGTAATTGGCATACCCTTAAAAGACTCTGGAATATCATTAAATTGAATTTTTTCACGAATACCCGCTAAAATTATAATTGAAATTGCAAAACCTACCGCTGTGCCAAATCCCGTTAAAACGCTCATTAAAATTGTTTGAAGCGGTGAAAAATCGCCATTATTAAAGTTAGTTACATTATTAATTGCAACACCTAAAACAGCGCAGTTAGTAGTAATAAGCGGTAAGTAAACACCTAAAGCGTTATAAAGCGACGGAATTTTCTTTTTTAAGAACATTTCAACAAATTGTACCAAAGCAGCAATAATAACGATAAATGCAATTGTTTGCAAAAATTCAAGACCTAATGGTTTTAAAATAAATGTGTATGAAAGTGATGCTAAAAGCGAAGAAATAGTAATTACAAAAATTACCGCACCGCCCATACCACCAGCAGATTTAGTCGATTTTGAAACGCCTAAAAATGGGCATAAACCTAAAAACTGCGACAAAACAACATTGTTAATAAGTGTTGTTGTAATCAAGGTAATAAAAATAGTTTTTAAAATTTCCATTATTCATTACCTCCTTTTTTAGCTGCAGCGGCTTTTTTCAATTCTTCTGCCTTTTTTAATTTCTCTTGTCTTTCTCTTTCAGCAATTTCTTGCTTTTGTTTTTCAACTAATTGATGATTAATACAGCTTTGTCTACCGACACAAGTTGCACAATGACTGTTACAAGCCAATTTTTCACCCTCGATATTAGTTGCAGAAGGAGCTTTAAACTTATTTTGTAACGCTGTAAGAATTGCTAAGACAAAGAAAGCACCAGGTGCCAAAATAAATATGGAAATAGGTGTAAACACCTTTTCAGATAAAATCTGATAGCCGAATATTGCGCCTGAGCCTAAAAGCTCACGAACAGCTCCGATAATAGTTAATGCACCTGTAAAGCCGAGTCCCATACCAATACCATCAAAAATTGAAGGTAACACAGGATTTTTAGAAGCGTAAGCTTCTGCTCTACCCAAAATTATACAGTTTACAACTATTAAAGGAATAAATACACCAAGCGATTTATCAAGAGCAGGTACATAAGCCTTTAACACAAGTTGAACTATTGTTACAAAAGAAGCAACAATAACTATAAATGCAGGCATTCTGACGCCATTTGGAATAACTTTTCTAAGTGCCGAAATCATCAAGTTCGACATTATCAAAACAGCGGTGGTAGAAAGTCCCATACCAAAGCCGTTAAAAGCTGAAGTTGTAACCGCCAAAGTAGGACACATACCTAACATCAACACAAAGGTAGGGTTTTCTTTTATAAGACCGTTGAAAAGTCTTTCAAAGCATCTTTTCATTTTACTTGCCCTCCCCTTTTAAATTGTCATTAAAGTATTTTAGTGAAGCAAAAACTGCGTTTTTAACACCGTTGCTGGAATAAGTTGCACCTGAAATTGCATCAACATCTTGCAAGGTATCTTTATTTACATTTTTAAGCTTTGAAGTAAATTTATCTTCAGCTACTCTTGCGCCTAAACCTGGGGTTTCATTAGAAGCGTCTAAAACAGAAATACCAGTAACACTTCCCTTTAAATCAATACCGACAGCAAGCTTTATATCGCCGCCGTATCCTTTTGAAGCGCAGGTAAAAACATAACCTGCCAATTTTCCGTTAACTTTTGCACTTGAAACAGCCGAAACTGTTGAATTATTTTTATCAGAATAATCTTTAACCTCTAACTCCTCAAATTGTGCATTTGCAAAAACAACCGAGTATGCTTCTTGAGTTGCCTTTTTATCAGCCTCTTCAATCGGTGCCTTTGTAATTGAATAAACAACTGCTAAAGCAGTGCCTGCAACCAAAGTGATTAAAGTTAGAATTATTGCGTTTTTAATTATAGTTTTCATTTCACTGCTCCTTTCTTATAGCCAAAAGGCTTTGGAACGGTGAATTTTTCAATCAACGGAGTTAACATATTACCAATTATGATTGAGTACGAAACACCCTCATTTGACGGGCTGACAGTTCTGATAAGCGAAGTCATAAGACCTAAAATCAAAGCGTAAACAACTTTACCTTTATTTGTAATCGGTGAAGTTACATAGTCAGTTGCCATAAAGAACGCACCGATTAACAAACCGCCACCGCAAAGCTGTACCATCATATAATCAAATGAAATGCTTTCGCCTTTAATTGTTTGAATTAAAGCAACAAAGCAAAGTGTTGATGCTATGTAAATAAAAGGAATTTTAACATCAATAACACGGCGAATAATCATATAAGCAGCGCCGATTAAAATTGCTATTGCCGAAACCTCGCCGATACAGCCAGCGTGAGTGTTTACAAGCATATCAAACCAATTTGTAACCTCGCCACCTTTTACCATAGCCATAGGTGTTGCAGAGGTTACAGCATCAGGTTTACCAAACAAATAGTTAATATCTGTTGAATAATTTGTCATTAATTTTGCAAATGAAATTACAAGAAAACATCTTGCCCCTAAAGCAGGGTTCATAAAGTTTTGACCAAGGCCACCAAAAAGCTGTTTTACGACAATAATTGCAAAAACACCGCCTAAAACAGGTATAAACCAAGGCACGCTTGCAGGTAAATTAACCGCTAAAATCAAGCCTGTTACTAATGCGCTTAAATCACCGAGAGTAACCTTTTTCTTTAAAGCAACCTGAAATATTAGCTCGCTTAAAAGACAGGTTGCAACGCAAAGAACAGCTACTATTAACGCATTAATTCCGTACGCATAAATACCTGCTGCAAGAGGGAAAAACAATGCAATACAAACATCAAGCATAATATTCCTGGTAGTGCGTTTATCACGAATATGAGGTGATACGCTAACATTAATATTTCTAAACATTACTTTTTCTCCCCTTTCTTACGCTGTTTTATAACTTCACGCTTAGCATACTTAAAGCTTTGAGTCAATGGGCGCTTTGCAGGACAGACATAAGTGCAAGAGCCACATTCGATACACTCCATACCGTGAAGCTTTTCAAACTCATCAAATTGTGAATTATCAGAAGCCGCCATCATAAGCTGCGGAACTAATTTTTCAGGACAAGCACCAAGACATCTGCCGCAATGAATACAAGCAGAAGTTGGAACCTTTGCAACCTCATCTTTTGTAAACGCCAAAATAGATGAAGAAGTTTTTGTAACAGGCAAGTCAATTTCAAAAAGTGCAGTGCCCATCATAGGACCGCCAGAAACGATTTTTTCAGGATTACAATTAAATCCACCTGCTTCTTCTAAAAGTTCTTTATGAGAGCAACCAATGCTAACTAATAAGTTGCAAGGATTAGTAATAGCATCTCCTGTAATTGTAAGCACCCTTTTAATAAGCGGAATGTTATTAGCAACAGCATCATAACACGCAATTGTACTTGCGACATTAACAACAACGGTGCCAGCATCAGCAGGCAACATTTTAGAGTTAATCTCTCTGCCTGTAATTGCTTTTATAAGCATTCTTTCGCCACCTTGTGGATATTTAGCTTTTAATAGTTGACACTCAATTTTTTCATCATCAATAATTTCAACTAAATGCTTATAAGCGTCTGTTTTGTTGTTTTCAATACCGATAACACATTTAGCATTTTTAAATAGTTTAAGTAAAATTTTGATACCCTCAACCAATTTATCGCCTTTTTCTAACATAAGGCGATAATCAGATGTAAGATATGGCTCACACTCAGCAGCATTAACGATTAAATAATCAATTCTATCAGGCTCTTTCGGTGCTAATTTTACATGAGTTGGAAAACCTGCACCGCCAAGACCGACAATGCCTGCATACTGAATTTTTTCTAAAATTTCATCTCTGTCAAATTTAGTGTAATCTTCTTGTTTGCCAAAGCCTTCAACCTCTTCAAATTTACCGTCATTTTCAATGATTATACTTTGAACAGTTTCACCGCTTGTTGTAGCAACAGGCTTAATATCTTTAACCTTACCCGAAACAGCAGAAAAGATATTGCAAGAAACAAAAGAAGTAGCTTTTGCAATCAATTGTCCTTTTTTAACCTCGTCGCCAATTGCAACAACAGGTTCGCAAGGAGCACCTATATGTTGTGAAAGAGGATATGTAGCATCGCAAGTAGAAACAAGCTCTTTAATAGGCTTGTCAGCAGTATATTGCTTATTGCCTTTTGGATGAATTCCCCTCTTAAATGATTTTAGTTTCATTTACAAAACTCGCTTTCAAAAATTATCTATATTATTGTACCATAAATTTTGTAATTTGAAAAGATAAATATACAATAAAAGTAGGATTTTTTTAAAAAACCCTACTTTTTGAACATGTGAAATAGATTATTTGTATATTTTTGCTTGAATTCTTTAGCTTTTCAGTAACTGTTTTAAAGGTTTCATCATCAAGATTATTAAAAATATCATCTAAAACGATAAAAGGCTTTTCTTTTTCAAAAATAGCATCAATAATCGAAAATCTTAAAGCCAATTCAATAGCTGTTCTTTGCCCAGAAGAAAACCTGTTTGCTTCTCTTAACTGCCCAAGCTTTGTTATTTTCACTTCAAATTTATCATCTAAAAACGCTTCGCAATTATCAAAAACCAAATTTAAATTTTCAACAAAATTATTATTGATTTTTTCTTTATATTTATATGATAAATTTTTATTTGAATTTATAATTAGTTCTTTAGCTATAACAATAGCGTTATAGTTTTCTTGTGCAAGCTTTAAGCGTTCTTCATTGACTGTAATTTCACGCCTTATTTCAAGCAATTTTTCCTCAAAACTTGAAATATTTTCTAAATCCTTTTTCAATGAAATACCTTGATATGAAATATCGTTAATGCTCTTTAAAATCTGCTTTTCTTTAATTGCTAATTCGTCAGAGGAAGATTTTGTAACACTCTCGCCTTTCTCCCCTAATTTTTCAGCTTTGTAGTATTCATTAGCCTGTGCTGAATACTCATCATACTTTTTCTTTTCAGCCTGATATTCGTAGAAATCCTTGTTTAAGGTTTTTATATTATCATCAAAATCGTCATCAGGTGTAACGAAAATACTTGAAAACTCAGATTTAATCTCATTGTTCAAGTTCTCTTTCTCAGCCAAAAACTGATTTGCTTTTTTGTTACTTGAATTTGTAACAACAAACAAAATTGTAGAAATAATCGCCATTAAAACAAATGCAATAATTGAATAAATAAAAATACTTTTTACAGCAAACAAAACAATAAGTAAAACTAAACTTAAAACAGCAAAAACTATCGGCAAAACAAATCCTTTTGTTTTAAATTCAGTAGAATTTGCCTGCTTAATTCTTTCAACCATAGAAGCTATTTCGCTGATTTTTTCTTCATTTGGCAAGCCGTTTTTATACTTTTTCAAAATGTTATCTAAAGCGTCTTTTGAATCATTAGCCTTTTGAACAAGCATGCTGTGATGCTTGATTTTTTCTGTAACAATCGCATTTTGAGCATCACTTTTAGAGCTTGCGGTAATATCTTTTCTGACCACTTCAAGCTTAGCTTCTAACTCTTTCTTTTGGGCTTTTAAAGAGTTTAAGCTTTTCTTTAATTCATCGGCTTGCTTTATTCTTTCTTTTAATTTAACCTCATCATTTTGCAATAAAACTAATTTATTTTTAATGTCAAAAATCTCGCCGCTTCGAGCAGATTGATACTGCTTTTCCCTTTTTTCAAGCCTTTTAATTGCGTTGTCGAGTGCATTAACATTATCAGAATCATCAAATAATTTAGAAAGAATTGAAGAAGGCACGCTTTTTTCAGCACTTAAAGCAGTATAATATGTGCATTTTTCAAAACCATTTACATCAATGCCAAAAAGCTCCTCGCCAATATTTTCAGTAAAATCACCACTTGTTTCGCCAGTTGATAAATCAATCAGCGAAAAGCTATCACCTTTTGCGGTTTCACCAAAATATCTTTGAATACGATAGCTCTTTTGCTCAGTAATGAAATCTAAATATCCGCCAAAATTACCACCTTGCCAAGGCAAATACATCTTGCGTTCATTCTCATTGATATTTCTCGCTTTAACACCTTGAAGTCCGTAAAACATAACCTTAATAAAAGCACAAAGTGTACTTTTACCATATCCGTTTTTTTCTTCAAAAATATTAATTTTTTCATCAAAATCATACGAGAAATTGCTTAAATTTCCGAAATTTTCAATATAACACTTTTGTATTTTCATATACTTATTTCCTCATTATTCAGTGCATCAAATCCTGCAATCAGGATTTTATTTAACATTTCATCAGAATATTCTCCATTTTGTACTTGTCTTACAAACTCGCCTTTAAGCGAAATATCGTTTTTATATGAGTCAAAATTGATTTTTATAACTGAATTATCTTCAACCTTAAAGTTAAAAAATCTGTCTTCAAAATTTTGCTCTATATACTTAATGTCTTTAAGCAAATCTTCATCAAAACCACCTGTCAAAACCACTTTAACTATTGAAGATTCCTCAATGTTTTTAACCTTTTCTTCAATTGCATTTACAATTTCAAGGTTAGATTTTAAATCAGTTATATCAAGCTCGATTTTTCTTGCAATTCTTGATGACATACAAACAAAATCGTATTTTTTGCTGTCAGTATCCACAAGAATAAAACCGTGTTTATCATATTCTCCGTAACCTCTGCTATCAAGTACGCCACAGTAAAAATATACACCCTTATCATCAATTTTACCGTTACCGCCCTTGTGAATATGACCGAGTGCAAGATAATCAATATTTTTATTTTGAAGCTCTTTTAAATTAACTTCATATTTGCCGTAACCATTTGAAATTTCACCGTGCATAACTGCTATGTTGTAATTATCAGCCGCAAAATCAATATTGTTATAACTTTCAATTCCGCAAACACAGACATTATCATAAAAATGCTTTTCACCATCTTTTAATATAATCAAATTATCAGGCAGTTTTGCGTTGTATTTGACATTATCATCGTGATTTCCTAACAAATATAAAAAGTCAATATCACTATTAGATGAAACTACATCAAACACAAATTGCTCTGTTTTTCTCGAAATATCATTGCAATCAAACAAATCGCCTGCAATGATAACAACCTTTATGCCGTTATCTTTCGCAAACTCAACTGTTTTCTTAAATGTATTCATTATTTCATTATTGCGTATTTTTGCTTTTTGCGCAGTAAAGCTGCTGTCAAGTGGCGAATTCAAGTGAATATCGCCCGTATGAATAATCTTCATATAAATTTACTCCATATTGTAGTTATGCTCTTTATTTACACCTGAAAAAATAACATTTTTTCTGTTTTTAACATCAAATATTTCAAAAAGTTTTGAAATATTAACAAATTCATAACCTTGCTCTAATAACGGCGGAATAATTAAATCAAGCGCTTCTGCTGATTTCATATTATGTGCAGAGTCGTGAAGCAAAATAATATCACCGTTTTTTATTTGCGGTAAAATAATTCTTGCAGTTTCTTCTTTTGGTTCATCTTTTGACCAATCAGATGAGCATACACCGCAAATAAAATATTTATCGGTTATAGTATCAAACAAAAGATTGTTAACCCTGATTGCAGGCGGTCTGAAGAATTTTGGAACAGTGCCTGTGTATTTTTCAATTAACTTATCAGTTTCATAAACCTCATATTCAATTTCTTCTTTTGTAAGTTCCGGCGCTACTCTATGTGTCATAGAATGATTTTGATACTCGCAACCTATTTTCAATGCTCTTTCAATTACATCTTTTGTTTCATCAGAAACAAACATACCCTCAACAAAAAAAGTTGCAGTAATATTGTATTTTTCTAATTTATCTAAAACTACAGGTGTTACAATGTTGTTTGGACCATCATCAAAAGTTAAAGCGAGATATTTTTTGTCCATTATTTATCCTCCGTTTTGTTTAAACTTGTTTTCAAATAGTAAATCGGAAAACCTTGTGAAGAAAACTTTTCCTCATACTCTGTCATAATATTGCCCTTAATACCACTTTTGTGCAAATCAAGCGAAATATCATTAATATAAAAACCGTTGTTAGAAAAGCTCATAAGCGAATACTCAAAAAAGTGTAAATTATCAGTTTTCTGATAAATAAAAGCATCTTTTTTAAGAATTTTCTTATAAATTTCTAAAAACTTGCTGTGAGTTAAACGGTTATTGCTATATCTTTTTTTAGGATAAGGACAAGAAAAATTAAGATAAAGTGCAGAAATTGAATTATCATCAATATATCTTTGCAAATACTCTGCACCACAACAAATAAATCTTAAATTTTCAATTTTCTCATCTCTTGCCTTTTCGGCAGCGGCAACTAAAACATTATCGCATTTTTCAACCGCTAAAACATTGATATTAGGATTTCTTTTTGCCAATTCAATAGCAAATTTTCCTTTTCCACAGCCGATTTCAAGCACAACTTCGTTGCTGTTACCAAAAAAATCTTTAAAATCGATTAATTCTTTTTCAACAATTCTTGCATCTTTTTGTTCACTGTCAAAGGAATTAAACCATTTTCCACAGTTTTCAATGCGCAAGTCAATGTTCTTTTTTCTTCTCATTCTCAATTTTTAAATCACCAGAATAAATATAGCATATTTTAATTATTTTTTCAATAATTTTATTGAAATTTATTTAGCAATATGTTATATTATGCTTATATAAAAAACTAAAGGCTAAGAGGAAAAATTTATGAAAAAATTTGATTTAAAAATTCTAAAAAATCCAGAGATTTTTGAGCAAAACACATTAGAGCCACACACAAACCTAAGGACTGATAAACCTTACTGTTTTGAGGGTAAAAATCCTGTTGCTTACTCTTTAAACGGAGATTGGAAATTTAACTATTCAGAAAATCAAAATGATTTTGAAGGTTTTGAAAAAGAAGATTACGATATCTCTGATTGGCAGTCAATTCCTGTTCCTGGCGAAATTGAGTTGAACTGTGATAAAAGAGAGCCATATTATATAAACAATGGCTTTACCTTTAACGGTAGGGCTAATTGCCAGCAGCCTGAAATTCCTAATAAAATACCGACAGGTTACTATGTTTGTAATTTTGATTTACCTGAAACTTGGGAAGAAATTGATAGAAAAGTAATTTGTTTTCAAGGTGTAGAAACAGCTTTTGCATTGTTTTTGAACGGTAAATACATAGGCTACAGCGAAGATTCTTTTACCCCTGCCGAATTTGATTTAACTGACTATATTAAGCCTGAAAACAATCGCTTAGCAGTTAAAGTTTTCAGATATTCAACTGCTACTTGGCTTGAAGACCAGGATTTTATAAGAATGTTCGGTATTTTCAGAGATGTTGTGCTTTACAGAACAAAACCTGTTTTTGTAGAAGATTTTCATTTGAAATACACTATTGAAAACGACTACAAAGATGTTAACTGCAACTTATGTGTTTCAATTTGCAATACAACAAAAAGTGCAGTAGAGTACACTTTTTCGGTTAAATTAAGCGATGTTTATAAAGAAAAAGTAACTGTTGAAGTTGCAAAAAATTCTGTTACAACTATACCGCTTGAATTTAAAATTGAAAATGCTACACTTTGGAATTGTGAAAAACCTTATCTTTACGACTTAACTATTAAAGATAAATACGAAAAAATTAATTACGATATCGGTTTTAAAGAAATCAGAATTGACGGTATTAAAGTATTTGTAAACGGCGAGGTTTTAAAAATTCACGGCGTAAACCGCCACGAATTTTCTGCTGATAACGGCAGAGCGATTACCAAAGAAGATATGGAAAAAGATATTGTAAATATCAAGCGTAACAATATCAACGCAATTCGCACATCACATTACCCTAACCACCCGTATTTTTACGAACTTTGTGATAAATACGGTCTTTATGTTATGGACGAAACCAATCTCGAAACTCACGGAAGTTGGGATTATAGCGGTAAAATGTGCGTAAATGCTGTTCCCGGTGATTTTGATTATTGGACTGATGCAGTTGTTCGCAGAGCCGAAAATATGGTTATGCGAGATAAAAACCACGCTTGTATTATTGCTTGGTCACTTGGTAATGAGTCTTACGACGGCGAAAACTTCAAAGCAATGCACCGCAAAATTGATGAAATAGACGGAAGTTTACCTGTTCATTACGAGGGCATTTGCCACGGTTTGCGAGATAACAATGGTGTTTCTGACATTAAATCAATGATGTATCCTAACCCTGACAGTTTAGCAAAACAACTTGAAAATAATGAGTTTAACCAACCTTATTTAGCTGTTGAATATGCACATTGTATGGGCAACTCTATGGGCGATTTATTCAAATATGTTGCTTTAGATAAGTACGAAGGCTATTTAGGTGGATTTATTTGGGATTACAAGGACCAAGGTCTTTATAATACCGATGTTAACGGTAACAAATATATTGCTTACGGAAATCAATTTGAAAAAGCTTCTGAAGACACTTTTTGTGGTAATGGTATTGTTAATGCTGACGGCACCAATACACCTGAAATGCAAGAAGTAAAAGGCTGCTATAAATATGTAAAATTTGATATTTCAAAGACTTGCGTTAAGGTTACAAATAACTATAAATTCACAAATCTTAATGAATTTGATTTTAAATTAACTGTTTTACAAAATGGTGTTGAAGCTTCAAGTGAAAGCTTTTGCTTAGAAGCAAAACCAGGTGAGACTGCAACTTACAACTTTAACCAGCAAAAGCTTAGCGGTGAAATTGCAATTATAGCAAGTATGCACCTTAAAAATGATACAATTTACGCTGAAAAAGGTTATGAACTCGCCTTTTCTCAATTTACTTTTACTGAAGAAAAAGAAAAAGAATCGGCTGTTAAAGGCGAAATCGAGCTTTACGATTCATTTAATCCTATTATCGGCGTTGAGGGTAAAGATTTTTATATTGCATTTTCAGCCAAAAACGGCTCATTAGTTTCATATAAATACAAAGGTAAAGAGATGTTAATTGAGCCATTGCATATCAATTTCTGGCGTGCAACCACCGATAATGACAGAGGTAACGAAACTGATTATAAATCTAATGTTTGGAAAAACGCTGGCGATATAACAAGATATAAATCATTTACCTATAAAAAGCAAGATAACTGCGTTGTTTTGAACACAGTTTATAAACCATTTTTTGATAAAGACGATGTTTTGGTAACGCTTGAAACTACTGTTTTTGCTGATGGTAGTATTAACTTTAACTACAAATATCAAGGTATTGAAGGTATGCCAAAATTCCCTTGTGCAGGACTTATGTTCTCGCTTAAAAAAGAGTTTTCAAATCTTTCTTGGTACGGTCTTGGTCCTGACCACACTTATCAAGATAAATTTGTCGGCGGAAAAATCGGCATTTACAACACAAATGTTGAAGACCAAATGCCAAAATATATGCGCCCTCAAGAATACGGCAACCACTATAAAACTCGTTGGATGAAATTAACTAACGATAATGATTTTGGTTTGATTTTCAAAGCTGAAAATGAGCTTGATATGTCAGCAATCAGTTATAAGCCTGAAGAGCTTGAAGCTGCAATTATTCCAACTTATTTACCAGAACCATACTGCACAAGAGCGTTTATAAACGGATTTATGAGCGGTGTCGGTGGAGATACAAGTTGGGGTGCTCCTGTTCATGAAGAATTTACTCGCGATTCATCAAAACCTATTGAGTTTAACTTCAAGCTTGTTCCTGTTGAAAAACAACAATAAAATGATGAATTCGATAAATTTTTCAACAATCCTTTTTGTATAATTCGCTATTTTTAATAAAAATTGAAATATGTTGTTGATTTTTAATCTATTTTGCTGTAAAATTATAAAAGATAATAAAAATTAAAGAGAGTTTGAATATATATGAATACAAAATTGTGCGAGTTTTGCGGAAAAGCCATTCCTGCAAATTCTCAGATTTGTCCTTATTGCAATAAGGCACTGAATAATAAAGTTTTTTCTTTTGATTTTCAAGATACTGCTTCACAGCGTGGAAAGCTTGATGTTTCAAAATATACAGATAATTCTGATACAAAAGTTGCAGAAAACTATTTTGATTCTAACATTTACAGCGTTTCTCAGGAAGAAATAGAAAAAAGATATGAGAAAAAAGATGTTGTTTATGATGAAGAAGAGCGTATAGCTCAAAATGAGCAATATCGTCATCAGCGTGATAAATTGCCTACTAAACAACGCTATCAAAGAAAGAAAAAGAAAAATAATCAAAAGCTTATAGTTATCGGTGTTGCTGTTTTAGTAATTTTGCTTATTATTATAATTGCTGCATTCAGCGGTAAAAACAGTACTGATGAGGTTAAAACTCAAAAGACTACTGTAAAAACTACTCAGACACAAACTACCGAAGCTACTACAGAAACTACTACTGAAACCACTACAATGCCTACTATTGCTTTTAGTTCGTCTTGTACTGATGTTTACGGTTATTTAAATGTTAATTTCAACAGTGTTTCAGACGATTTCGGCGACCAAACAGGCGAAGCTACTTCAGATTCAGAATATGGCGGAAGTATTTATCATTATGATGGTATGACAGTATCTACTGATTCTACTGGGCTTATCAAACGAATTAATTGTGATTATGTTAACGCTGAAAACAAAGCTTTATACTGGTTTACTAACAAGATTTCATATTGTGCAACTCAAGATACAGTTAATGAAGCAATGTCTGATTTTGAATTGACTTCATCTGATGATGTTTCTCTCACCTACTTGTTAGACTCAGGCTCAAATCAGTATATCAAGTTTACATTTGACACAAACAAACAAATTAATGGGTTTGAAACCTCAGTAGTTCAATAACAAAATTTTAAGCAGAAACTTTTTAAAGTTTCTGCTTGTTTTTTTGAAAAAACAGTTGAAATTTCAAAGTATTTCTTGTATAATAATTAAGTCGTTAAAAAGTTATATTCGGAGACGTATCGAAGTGGTCATAACGGGGCTGACTCGAAATCAGTTAGGGAGTAATCCCCCGCGAGTTCGAATCTCGCCGTCTCCGCCAAAAACAACAGAAAACCTTTTGGTTTTCTGTTGTTTTTTTGATGAAATAGAGGTGAGATTCGAAAAGGGCATTCTTTAGAAAGAAACAGTCCGGTGGACTGTTTCGGTGCCCGCGTGCGTGCCGACGAGCGCAGAAGCGAGGCGGGCGAATCTCGCCGTCTCCGCCAAAAACATTTGTATTCTATCACATCAATCTTTACTTGACTAATGTGCAATCCATATTGACAAGTTCACAGTTTTATGTTATTATAAGCGTGATAATGTATGGCAATTTGAATTCATATATTCGATAATCCATAATACCGCTAAAGGAGCTATTAAATATGAACAAAACACCTAAAGTTAGAGTATGGTGGGTACAGTGCAAACCATTTAATGAAAGCGAGAGAAAATCAGAACAAGCAACAGAATTCCAAAACGAGTGTCTGCAAGGAAACTTTTTTGGCATGGGCTGGAAATGGACGGAATTCAATGAGTATTCAGGAAGCGAGTTCAACCAGGAAATAGCTTCTGTTTTCAAAAACAAAGTACAAAATAAAACATTTACTGCTGCACAGAATAAGTATGGTTCAATGAATTCTGGGGATGTTGTATTTACGAGATTAAACGGAATCTATTATGCAGGTATAATCAGTTTTAAGCCGAAGGTTTCTGAACATGAAAGACTGACATGGTATTCAAAAGTAAATAATTGGATTAAGATAGGTTCGAGCGAAGAACTTCCGCCTCATGTGCGCGGAAAAATATCAAGCAAGGTATATCAAGGAACCGTCGCGTTAATAGACGGATTATCAGCTTTGACTCTTATGAGTATGGTTGATATCGATTATGATAAACCAATTATCAATTCTGAGAATTTTCACTTATCAATTGGAGACGAGGATCTCGAAGACTTAATGGCTCATTTTATGAGCAACAAAAACAAAGAATATATCTTTTTACCTTCCTCTTGCAAAAAAAACACACCAGGCATAGAGTATATAATGTACGATCCTACCAGTGAGAAGACCATCGCCTGCCAAACAAAAGTCAACCGTCGGATTGACGTTGGATACTATTTAAGCAATGAAGCATATAACGCATAT
The DNA here is from genome assembly GCA_902781345.1 of Oscillospiraceae bacterium. Classification (GTDB taxonomy): domain Bacteria; phylum Bacillota; class Clostridia; order Oscillospirales; family Acutalibacteraceae; genus RUG11462. The sequence continues at coordinate 21,712 of CACZIY010000003.1, forward strand.
AAGACCATATACTTGTTTTCTGGTGCAGGATATATTAATAAACCAAGCGAATTAAAGAATGTAAATGTATATATTGTTAGCCCTGAAGAACTCTTTGAGGTACTAAAAAGCAATATGCGCTTTTACAATATTATAAAAAAGTTTTTTGATTTCAACTAAAAGCTCTTGTCACATATTTTTCTTGCTTTTTTGCAAAAAAAAGGCGAGGTTCGAAAAGGGCATTCTTTAGGAAGAAACAGTCCAGTGGACTGTTTCGGTGCCCGCGTGCGTGCCGACGAGCGCAGAAGCGAGGCGGGCGAATCTCGCCGTCTCCGCCAAAAACAAAAGAGAACCTTTTGGGTTCTCTTTTTGCTTTTCTACAAGAAAAAGTGGTTTCTCGCCGTTTGCAGACTCTTTTTTTACTGTTGTGCAATCCATCTTTTCATTCGTGTTGAAAAAATGTGATAAAAAATATTTTTATATTTTTTGTTGTAACTGTTGACATTACATCAAATGTGTGCTATAATGATGCCAAGATGAAACCATAACGGTTACATCAAATATATTTTTGGAGGTATCCAACCATGACAAACAAAGAAAAAGCATTAGCCCTTATCGGCACGTTCGTATCCGGCGATCTTGAACTCGCAAAGTCTCTGCTCGCCCCCGAGTACAAGCAACACAACCTCGCCTTCGGCACCGGCGCCGACGCTTTTGTGGCGGCAGTCGCTGGACTCCAGAAGGCACCTGTGAAGACCACTGTTAACAACATCCGCGCTTTTGAAGACGGCGACAAGGTTTTCCTGCAGACCGTCTACAATTTCGCGGGAGCCGGAGAACAGGTAGCGTTCGACGTGTTCCATTTCAACGCAGATGGCAAAATCGACGAGCACTGGGACAATCTTCAGAACGTCGCTGAGCCGAATCCTTCCGGTCACACCCAGATCGACGGTACGCTTGAAAAGAAAGACGTCGATAAGGAAGAGACCCGCCGCATTGTCTCAGGATTTGTTGGCGACGTGCTTCGCGGCGAACACCCAGAAAAACTAACCTCCTACTACGACGGTGACAAGTACATCCAGCACAATATCTCCATTGCTGACGGTCTTTCCGGACTCGGTGCTGCACTTGAGGCTATGGCGGAACAAGGAATCTCGATGGTCTATGACAAAACGCACATGGTGCTTGCCGACGGCGACTACGCTCTCGCCTGCAGTGAAGGCTCTTTCGGTGGTGTTCCGACTACCTATTACGATCTCTTCCGCGTGGAAAACGGCTTTATCGCGGAGCACTGGGACGTGATGGAGACGCTTGCCGACAAAGATACGTGGCAGAATCCTAACGGAAAGTTTTAATGTAACCGTTGAAATTACGACTTCTTTGTGGTATGATAATGGGTGGAGGTGAATAGGATGCAAATATCTTCAAGATTCACAATCGCTCTGCATATCTTCTCCTGCGTTGACGTTTTCGGCGGTGAACGCAAGGTCACGAGCGATTTTTTAGCCGAAAGCATCAATACCAACCCCGTTATCATCCGCAAGATCCTCACGCAGCTGAAAAACGCGGGGCTTATCACCGTGCAGAGAGGCACGGGCGGCATCGAAGTGACGCGGGACCTGCGTGATATCACGTTCTACGACGTGTACGAGGCAATCGATCCGGTAGAGAACGGCGACTTGTTCCATTTTCACGAAAGCCCGAATCCGAAATGCCCTGTGGGCAGAAATATCCATGCATTGCTGGATGACAAGCTGAAGAATATACAGAACGCTATGGAAAATGAACTGAAGCGTTATACGCTTCTCGATCTGCAAAGCGGCATGGCGGAGCTTCTGGAAAAGGAAAGCAAATGATAAACGCCCCGGGAACGAAAACGTTTTCCGGGCTTTTTACGGAGGAACTATGAACGCGGAACAATATTTGAAATATCTCGTAGAAGAAATACACACCGCCGTCGTTGCGACCGTAGACGGCGAGGACAAACTCGCTCTTATCGCTGAAGCGGACGAGGCGGTGATCGACGACGGCAAAATTGTGGTAAAATTATAAAAAGGACGGTGATACGGTATGATCATAAACACTGGACAAAGGACGGACATTCCGGCGTTTTATTCGGACTGGTTTGCAAACAGGCTGAAAGATGGTTTCGTCTGCGTGCGCAATCCGTATAATCCGAATCAGGTCAGCCGTTACCGTCTTGATCCGTCCGTCGTAGACTGCATCGGTTTCTGTACCAAGAACCCCGCGCCGATGTTCAAATATATGGATCTTTTGAAAGACTACGGTCAATACTGGTTCGTTACGATCACGCCTTACGGACGCGACGTCGAACCGAACGTAAAGGATAAGCACGAACTGCTCGAAGACTTCAAAAAACTGTCCGGGATCGTCGGCGTGAATTCTGTCGGTTGGCGGTACGATCCGATCTTCATCACAGACAAGTATTCCATGGAGTATCACCTGCGCGCGTTCGAGAAAATAGCGGCAGCGCTCGACGGTTACACAAAGACCGCCGTGATCAGCTTTATCGACCTGTATCCGAAGGTAAAACGCAACTTTCCCGAGGCGCGGGAGGTAACAAAGGAACAGCGTCTCGCGCTGGGCAAAGAGATGGTAAAGATCGCGTCCGCTCATGGAATGGTACTGAAACCCTGCGCCGAGGGAGACGATCTTGCGCCGTTCGGCGCGGATTGCGGCGGCTGTATGCGGATTAGCGACTACGAAAAGGCGATAGGCAAACGCCTGAACGCCCCGAAAAAGAAAGGCGCGAGAGCCGAATGCACCTGTTATCTCGCCTGCGACATCGGCGCGTACAACACCTGTCGTCATCTTTGCAAATACTGTTACGCCAACGCGGAACCGGCAAGAGTGCTGACGGAAAGCCGCCGTCACGATTCGATGTCTCCTTTTCTGATCGGCAATTACGAAAAGGGAGACCAAATTCACGACGTACCGCAAAAATCGTGGATCGACGAACAAGGATCATTGTTTACTGAATGAAGGTGAGACCATGACGCATGAAGAAAAGAGAAACTATCTGATAAGATTGCTCCTTGCCGAGCAGCCGCGATACCGGAATATTGAGATACCGGCTGACGAAAAAGGACAAAAGGATTTGCTGCGTTCCCTGATGAACATTCGTATGCCAAAAAAGCTGGACGATTCGGTACTTGCCGTGCAGGATGAATACTTGCGGGAATGTGCCCGTGAAAACGGGATTGTCACCCTTTCTGAGATTCCCGTTATTCGAGATGGCATGTCGATCTGGCAGGGCGATATCACGACGCTTGAATGCGACGCCATTGTGAACGCCGCCAATTCGCAGATGCTGGGATGCTTCGTTCCGATGCACACCTGCATTGACAACTGCATTCATACCTTTGCCGGCGTTCAGCTTCGTGCGGAATGCGCCCGGCAGATGAAAGAGCTTCGTGACAAATACGGCGCGGACTACGAGCAGCCGACCGCCGTGCCTATGCTGACCGACGCCTACAATCTTCCCGCAAAGAAGATTGTTCACATCGTCGGACCGATTGTTCAAGGCAGATTGACACCCGCGCTTGAAAAGGACCTCGCAGACAGCTATAAAAACACGCTCGATCTGTGCGCAAAAAACGACCTGAAAAGCGTCGCGTTCTGCTGTATATCAACGGGCGTATTCTGCTTTCCGAACAAACGCGCCGCAGAGATTGCGGTCGAAACGGTCGAAAAATGGTTAAAAGAACATGGCGGCGCGGTCGATCGCGTGATTTTCAACGTGTTCAAGGATGAGGACAAAGCGTATTATGAAGAATTATTATACTGAGCCGAACGGCTATCTGGAAACGATACAAAAAGCGTACTCTGCGATCCGCACGTTTGACCTTCGCATTTCCAGGGGTGTCGGAACACGCGAAGAACAAATAGCCCGACTGAAAAAGGAGATCGAAACTGCCGACGCCGTACTTGTTGGCGCGGGCGCAGGACTCTCCGCATCAGCGGGTCTGACTTACAGCGGCGAACGCTTCCGGCGGTATTTCTTCGACTTTGCGAAGCAGTACCAAATAAGAGACATTTACTCCGGCGGCTTCTATCCGTTCCCCGACGAGGAAACGTTGTGGGCATGGTGGGCAAGGCATATTTACTACAACCGCTATATCGACGCGCCGAAGCCTGTCTATCCCGAACTGCTGAAGTTGCTGAAAGACAAGGATTATTTCGTCATCACCACCAATGTCGACCATCAGTTTCAGCGCGCCGGTTTTGATAAGAAACGCCTCTTCTACACACAGGGCGATTACGGGCTTTTTCAAATTGCCGACGGCTCCGTCCCCGAGACCTACGACAACGAGGAATGGACGATTAAGGCCATGGAAGCGCAGGGCTTCGTCAAAGACGAAAACGGTATTTTCACCGTGCCTGATAATAAGGCGATCAAAATGCGTATTCCGACGGAATTGATCCCGAAATCGCCTGATGGTAGTGCGGTGACGATGAATCTGCGATCCGACGATACTTTCGTCGAGGACGCGGGCTGGCACAAAGCAGCCGCTGCGTATTCGGATTTTATCCACAGGCACGAAAATCTGCACGTTCTATATCTCGAACTCGGCGTCGGCTCCAACACGCCGATGATTGTCAAATATCCATTCTGGAATATGACCGTGAATAATCCTGATGCGACCTATGCCTGCCTCAATTTCGGCGAAGCGTATTGTCCGAAGCAGATAGAAAAACGTGCAATCTGTATCAATGGCGATATTGGCGAAACTATCAATAGTATTGAAGAACAATCTCATTTTTGAGGACGGATATGGTTACCATAAATATGAACTACATATAAAACCTGTAACCACCTACATATTAGATGAGTTTTATGTTTTAGAAGAATAATATTTTCAACTAAACTTAAAAAGAGTAGCAGATTAACTGCTACTCTCTTTATTTTTTTACAACTTATTTCTCGCTGTAGAGTTCGCCAAGACGAAGGAGATGATTGTAACGAGCAACAGAAGTATCTTCTGCTTTTTTGAACAATTCTTTAGCTCTTTCTGGGAACGAACGAGTAAGCGATGAGTATCTTGCTTCATTCATAATGAAGTCTTGATAGCTTGTTGTAGGTGCTTTAGAATCAAGTGAGAATGGATTTTTGCCTTCTGCTTTAAGTGCAGGATTGAAACGGAACATATTCCAGTAACCGCAATCAACTGCTTTCTTCATTTCAGCTTGACAATTTACCATACCGCCTTTAATGCTGTGCATTTCGCAAGGAGCATAACCGATAATAAGTGATGGACCTGGATATGCCTCAGCCTCACGGATTGCTTTAAGTGTTTGATTATTATCAGCACCCATAGCAATTTGTGCTACATAGATATAGCCGTAAGACATAGCGATTTCAGCAAGGCTCTTCTTAGCAATTGCTTTACCAGCAGCTGCAAATTGAGCAACCTGACCAATATTAGAAGCCTTAGAAGCTTGTCCACCTGTGTTTGAGTAAACCTCAGTATCAAATACCATAATGTTTACATCTTCACCAGATGCTAATACATGGTCAACGCCGCCGAAGCCGATATCGTAAGCCCAACCGTCGCCACCGAATATCCATACAGATTTCTTAGCGAGGTAGTCTTTATTATTAAGAATATCATTGCAAGTAGCGCAATCAGCATTTGCTGCTTCAAGTGCTGCGATTAATGCTTTAGAAGCAGGAGTATTCTTTTCACCGTCATTAACAGTATCAAGATACTCTTTAGCGGCAGCCTTAACTGCGTCATCAGCCTTGTCAGATTCAGCAATTTCTTTAACTTCGCTGATTAAGCGGTCTCTGATTGCTTTTTGACCGAGATACATACCATAACCGTGTTCAGCGTTATCTTCAAACAATGAGTTAGCCCAAGCTGGACCTTTACCCTCTTTATTTACTGTGTATGGTGATGTAGCAGCAGGACCACCCCAGATTGATGAACAACCTGTTGCGTTTGAGATGTACATTCTGTCACCAAACAATTGAGTAATAAGACGAGCATAAGAAGTTTCTGCACAACCTGCGCAAGAGCCTGAGAACTCGAGTAATGGTTGTTTGTATTGTGAAGTAATTGCGTTAATGTTAGCAGTAAGGTCAGCTTTTTCTTCAACCTTAGCTACGCAGTAATCAAATACTTTTTGTTGGTCATCTTGTGATTCACGAGATACCATAGTAAGAGATTTTGTAGGACAAACACCAACACAAACGCCACAACCCATACAGTCCATAGGAGAAACTGCGAGTGTGTATGAGTAGCCTTTAGCAGTTGCCATTTTCTCTTTTTCAGCGTATTTAATATTTTCAGGAGCATTTGCTTTTTCTTCCTCGCTTAATGCGTATGGACGAATTGTAGCGTGAGGACATACAAATGCACACTTGTTACAACCTACACAAGTAGTATTGTTCCACTCTGGTACGTTTACAGCAACACCGCGTTTTTCATAAGCAGCAGCGCCTTGTTCAAATGTACCGTCAGCATGGTCAACGAATGCAGAAACTGGAAGAGCGTCGCCGTCCATTTTAGCAACAGGTTTCATGATGCTGTCAACCATTTTTACAAGTTTTGCAGGACCTTGTGATTTTTCTGCAACTGTATCATCAGTAGCATTAGCCCAATCAGCAGGAACATCAATCTTAACATAAGCTGTAGCACCTGCATCAATAGCAGCCTCGTTCATTTGAACGATTTCAATACCCTTCTTCATAAATTTCTGTGCTTTTTCTTTCATGTAAGCAATAGCATCTTCTTGTGGAAGAACTTTTGAAAGTGAGAAGAAAGCAGATTGAAGAACTGTATTTGTACGCTTACCAAGACCGATTTTAGCAGCAATGTCAATAGCGTTAACAGTATAAAGTTGAATATTATTCTTAGCGATATACTGTTTTGTTTCAGCATTAAGATGAGTGTTGAGTTCTTCAGGAGTCCATTGACAGTTGATTAAGAATACACCGCCTGGTTTTACGTCCTGAATCATCTTGTAACCTTTCAAAATGTATGAAGGGTTATGACAAGCAACAAAGTCAGCTTTATTGATATAGTATGGGCTCTTGATTGGTTTATCGCCAAATCTCAAGTGAGAAATTGTGATACCGCCTGTTTTCTTTGAGTCATACTGGAAGTAAGCTTGTACATATTTATCAGTATGGTCACCGATGATTTTGATAGAGTCTTTGTTAGCACCAACAGTACCATCACCGCCAAGACCCCAGAATTTACATTCGATTGTGCCTTCAGCAGCGGTATTTGGAGCTTCTTTCTCTTTAAGAGAATAGTTAGTAACATCATCATCAATACCGATTGTGAATTGGTTTTTAGGCTCATCTTTTGCAAGCTCCTCATATACAGCGAATACGCTTGAAGGAGGAGTATCTTTTGAACCAAGACCATAACGACCGCCTACAACTTTAGCACATACGCCTTTAGTTGCAAGAGCAGTAACAACATCAAGATAAAGAGGTTCGCCCAATGCGCCAGGCTCTTTAGTTCTGTCAAGAACAGCAATTTTCTTTGCAGTTGCAGGAATTGCTTCAACTAACTTTTCAGCTGAGAACGGACGATAAAGTCTTACTTTTACAAGACCAACTTTTTCGCCTGCTGCTGTTAAGTAGTCGATAACTTCTTCAGCAACGTCACAAATTGAACCCATAGCAACGATAACTCTTTCAGCATCAGGAGCACCATAGTAGTTGAAAAGTTTGTAGTCAGTGCCGAGTTTAGCATTAACTTTGTCCATATATTCTTCAACGATACCAGGAACTGCTTCGTAATATTTGTTACAAGCTTCTCTGTGTTGGAAGAAAATATCACCGTTTTCGTGTGAACCACGCATAACAGGATGTTCCGGATTTAATGCCCTTTGTCTGAACGCCTTAACTGCGTCCATATCACACATTTCTTTTAAATCATCATAATCCCAAACTTCGATTTTTTGAATTTCGTGAGAAGTTCTGAAACCGTCAAAGAAGTTGATAAATGGAACTCTGCCTTTGATTGCTGCTAAGTGAGCAACAGCACCAAGGTCCATAACTTCTTGTGGGTTAGTTTCAGCGAGCATTGCAAAACCTGTTTGACGACAGGCATATACATCAGAATGGTCACCGAAAATATTCAAAGCGTGAGAAGCTACGCATCTTGCAGAAACATGGAAAACTGTAGGCAATAATTCACCTGCAATTTTGTACATGTTAGGAATCATAAGTAAAAGACCCTGTGATGCGGTATAAGTAGTAGTTAAAGCACCAGCGGCGAGTGAGCCGTGTACTGTACCTGAAGCACCTGCCTCAGATTGCATTTCAGCAACATTTACTGTTGTACCGAAAATGTTTTTTAATCCTTGAGCAGACCATTGATCAACATAGTCAGCCATAGGACTGGACGGAGTAATAGGATAAATACCTGCAACTTCAGTAAACGCATAAGAAACGTGAGCCGCAGCGTTATTACCGTCCATTGTTTTCATTTTTCTAGCCATTGGACTAAATCCTCCTTAATATTTTTGGGATATATTAATTTGGGACATCATTTCCCAAAATAAAATCCGTATAAACATTTTACTACTTTTTTATAAAAAAGTAAATAGAAAAACGCAAAAAAGTCCGAAAATTTGATAAAAATTTATCATAAAAACGCAAAAAACTCTTTATCAATTTGTGATAAAGAGTTTTTTATGCTTATTTTACCTCAAAAACAAACTCATTTTCTTTGAAATCGCATACAACCTTTGAGTTGTCGCAAATCTTATTATCAAGTATTTCTTCTGAAAGTTTGTCTTCGATTTTTGTTTGAATTGCACGCTTCAGCGGTCTTGCACCATAAACAGGGTCAAAGCCCTCATCAGCGATTTTTGCAACAGCATTGTCGGTAAATTCAAGAGTGATATTCTTGCTTGAAAGTCTTTTTTCAAGATTTTTAAGAAGCTTTTTAGCGATTTGCTTTATTTCATCTTTTTTCAATTGCTTAAATACAATAATGTCATCTACCCTGTTCAAAAATTCAGGCTTAAATTGGCGTTTTAACTCTGCCATAACATCTCTTTTAATGTCGTTGTCATCAGCAGTCTGACTTTCATCGCCAAAGCCTAAAGATTTTTTATCAGTAATAAGTCTTGCACCAACATTAGAAGTCATTATAACAATTGTATTTTTAAAATCAACTTTTCTTCCCTGTGAGTCAGTCAAAATACCATCATCAAGAATTTGAAGTAAAATGTTGAATACATCAGGATGTGCTTTTTCGATTTCATCAAAAAGCACTACCGAATACGGATGACGACGAATTTTCTCGGTCAACTGACCGCCCTCATCATAGCCGACATAGCCAGGAGGTGAGCCAACCAAACGAGAAACTGTATGCTTCTCCATATATTCTGACATATCAAATCTAATAAGCGCTTTTTCATCGCCGAAAAGATTTTCGGCTAATGCTTTACAAAGCTCTGTTTTACCAACACCTGTAGGTCCTAAGAAAATGAACGAGCCTGTTGGGCGTTTCGGGTCTTTAAGTCCTACCCTGCCTCTGCGAATTGCACGAGAAACTGCTGAAACAGCCTCTTGCTGTCCGACAATCCTCTTGTGTAGTGTATCTTCAATTTTCAAAAGCTTTTCGCTTTCTTCTTCGGTTAATTTTGCAACAGGTATTCCTGTCCAGCCTGCAACTACTTCTGCAATTTCATTTTCAGTAACCTCTTGAGAAATGTTAGCATTATTTTCGTGCCACTTTTCTCTTGCAACAGTTAGTTTTTCGTTTAAATCTTTTTCCTCATCACGAAGCACAGCCGCTTTCTCAAAGTCTTGCGCTGCTACTGCATCTTTCTTTTCGAGTTCAATTTCTTTGATTTTGCTTTCCAACTCTTTTACACCGTCAGGTGCGGTATAAGCGTTAAGTCTGACTTTTGAAGCAGCCTCATCAACTAAGTCAATTGCCTTATCAGGTAAATATCTGTCATTAATATATCTTGATGAAAGCGAAACAGCGTATTTAAGTGCTTCATCAGTAATTTTTACTTTGTGATGTGCTTCGTATTTATCACGAAGTCCTTTTAAAATCAAATAGGTTTCTTCTTGAGTTGGCTCGCCAACAGTTACAGGTTGAAATCTTCTTTCAAGCGCTGCGTCTTTTTCAATAAACTTTCTGTATTCATTTAAAGTTGTTGCGCCGATAACCTGAAATTCACCTCTTGCAAGTGATGGCTTTAAGATATTAGCAGCATCAGTTGAGCCTTCAGCCGAACCTGTACCAACAATAGTATGAAGCTCATCAATAAACAAAATTACATCAGAAGATTTTTTAACCTCGTCAATAGCTGCGGTAATTCTTTCTTCAAAATCACCTCTGTATTTTGTGCCAGCTACCATACCTGTCAAATCAATGGCGATAACCCTTTTATCTTTTAAAAGTTCAGGCACTTCGCCCTCTGCAATTTTTATAGCAAGACCTTCAGCAACAGCGGTTTTACCAACACCTGGCTCGCCGATAAGGCAAGGGTTATTTTTTGTTCTTCGAGTGAGAATTTGAATAACTCTCTCAATTTCCTTTGACCTGCCAATAACAGGGTCAAGCTTTTTATCTTTTGCTTCGGCGGTTAAATCTCTGCCAAATTTATCAAGAGTCGGTGTTTTACCGCTTCCCTTTTTAGCTTTTGGCGCTGTTGTAGCATCAAAATCACCTGCAAGCGAAGAAACCAATTCTTGCTCAAATTCACGCTTATCAACGCCAAGCTCATTAATAAAACGAGTAGCGTAGTTTTCGCCTTCTTCTAAAATGCTAAGCAAAATATGCTCAGTTCCGACAATATTCATACCAAAACTTCTTGAACAGCCTACTGCTAATTCAAGAATATGCTTTGCTCTCGGCGTTAAATCCTCAGGCGAAAGTCGTGATTTCACACCTTTGCCGACAATTGTTAATAATAAATCTTCTACTTTTTCTTTTGTAATACCTTTTTCGGTCAAAATTGAATAAGCAACCGAATCTTCAACAGACAAAAGACCTATTAAAATATGTTCGCTGCCAATGTATGTATGACCGACATTTTCAGCAAAAGCAATGCTTTGATTTAAAGCATTGTTTGCTTTTTCAGTAAATCCATTAAATTTGTACATTATTTTTCAACTCCTTATTAATTATACTGAGAAAGTCTGTCTCTAATATAATTAGCACGCTTACTATCACGAATATCGCTTTCAAGAGTTTCTTTTTCATCAAGGCAAATTCCTGCTTTGCCAGTTTCTAATAAAATTTTATTCATAACAGAAACAGGTACATCAACAATGCCCATAGAAACGCCGATTCTGACATCAGAAATCAGCTTAAACATTTCTTCAGTTGACATTTTTCTTGCAAATTTCAGCGTGCCTAATGCTCTGAAAACATCGTCTTCTAAACAAGACCTGTCAAAAGCGTTTCTCGCTTCTTTTTCCTTGTCGATTAACTGATTGGTAATTGAATTAATAGTTTCAATAGCCTTGTTTTCACTGATGCCGAGCGTTACCTGATTAGAAATCTGATACATAGAGCTTTTTGGCTTTGAGCCTTCGCCAAATGTTCCTCGAATAGCAACGCCCATTTTTGAAATATTGTTAAATATTCTGTCAAGAACGCCTAACTTCTCGAGCGCAGGTAAATGCATCATAACCGAAGCACGAAGTCCTGTACCCAAATTTGTCGGACATTCAGTTAAAAATCCAAATTGCTCATCAAATGAAAACTCGTTGTTTTCTGAAATTATTTTTTCAATTTTTCTTGCTTTTTCAAACGCTTTTTCAAGCTCTAATCCGCTGCAAAGTGCTTGAATACGCAAATGGTCTTCTTCGTTAATCATAATACTTAAAGACTCGTCATTTTTAAGTATTAATGCCCTGCCCTTTGTATTTGAAGCGAATTCAGGGCTAATTAAATGTCTTTCAACCAACGAATAAGCCTCAACTTCTGATATTTTATCAATATCAATAAAGGTAAATTCGTCTTTCAATTCCGACTTAAAAACAGCGTCAGAAACCTTTTGAATTACTGAGTATTTCTGCTCATCATTCATTTTATTTGGAAAAGGAAAACCCTTTAAGTTTCTGGCAATTCTTATTCTTGAACTAAAAACAATATCACTGTTTTTGTTTTCATTTAAGTACCACTTACTCATTTTCCTTTTTCCTCAATTCTTTAAGCTCATCTCTGATTTCAGCTGCTTTTTCAAACTCTTCGTTTTTAATTGCTTCTTGCAATTTATTTTCAAGAGCTTCTATTTTATTATCTTCTTTTTCTTCTTCAATGGTGTAAGAAGGTGTTGCACCTGTATGAATAGTTTTACCGTGAATTTTCTTAATTGTCGGTAAAATTTCATCTTTAAATATACTGTAACAATCAGCACAACCCATTTTACCGTTATTTACAATATCCTCAAAAGAAGAATTACAGGTTTCACAGCGTTTTAATGATTTAATTACAGGCTCGCCTAAAAAATCATTCCAAAAATTATCTAATTTAAAGAAATTGAAGTTATTAAAGCCTAACTTTGCCGCACATTCAGGGCAAAGAAAATACTCATTAGTAACGCCGTTTACTGTTTTTTTAATGTGTGTAGTAGCATTATTTACTTTGCAATTTTCGCATAACATAATTAATCATCTCCATCAAATGCAAGCGACCAACATATTTTTAAAGATAGTCGCTCTTACTGTATTTCTTATTATAGGCGGTATCTCGCTGTAACATTTGTCGGAAATTGCGGTTGAAATTAAAATTCCTTGGTCTGCGGTAATTACATCTTGCTCTAAAAGGTTTTCAATAATAATTCTCGCAGTATTTACGCTGATTTCGTTCCCGATAGAATTAACAATGTGCATTAAAGCGCTTGAACGGTCAAGGCTTATTCTGGTTATCTTAATATAACCGCCACCGCCTCTTCTGCTTTCAACAATAAAGCCATTTTCGGGCGTAAACCTTGAAGAAATTACATAGTTAATCTGGCTTGGAACACAGCCTAACATATTTGCAAATTCATTTCTTTTAATTTCGGCTTCTCCGGAATCCGATTCCGCTAACATATCTAAAATTGTTTGACTAATTAAATCACTTAATCTCATTATTTATACCTCCTGAAATTTAGAGTTTGACTTTCTCTGACCTTATATTACTACAAAGGTCAGGAAAAGTCAAGAACTTTTTTAAAATTTTTTAAAAATTTTTTATTGTAGCAATTTTTCAGCCTTTTCATAAACTATTAGTGAAGGCAGAAAGGAGGCAAACGATTCATGGGATGTTTTTCCGGTAACAACGGCTGCTGCGAATGGATTATTATTCTTTTAATAATCTTCTGCTGCTGCGGTAATAACAACAACGGTTGCGGCTGCTGCAACAACTAACATTATTTAATATAAAATAACCGACTCTTTAGTTTGAGTCGGTTATTTGTCATATTTTAAAAACTCTTAGAATATCATTTACAAAAGAAATAATCAAATCGGAGGACAATTTATGGACAACAACATATACAAAGACATTGCAAAAAGAACCAATGGCGATATATACATAGGTGTAGTAGGACCTGTAAGAACAGGTAAATCTACATTTATTAAAAAATTTATGGATAATCTTGTTATACCTAATATTGATGATGAATACTTAAAAGAGCGTGCTAATGATGAGCTACCACAATCTGCTGGTGGTAGAACTATTATGACTACCGAGCCAAAATTCATTCCCGAAGAAGCGGTAAATATCAATGTAGAAAACAACGCAAATTTTAATGTCAGACTTATTGACTGCGTCGGCTACATAGTACCAAGTGCAATAGGCTATATAGAAGATGATAATCCTCGTATGGTTATGACACCTTGGTATCAAGACCCTATCCCCTTTAATATGGCGGCAGAAATAGGCACAAACAAGGTTATTACAGAACACTCAACAATTGGGCTTGTTATTACTACTGACGGCTCAATCAGCGATATCGACCGTGAAGAATATATCGAAGCCGAAGAAAGAGTTATTAAGGAATTAAAAGATATAAACAAGCCCTTTATTGTACTTGTAAACAGTGTTGAACCTGATTCTCAAAACGCTAAAAAAGTATGTGATGAAATTTTAAATAAATTCTCAGTTCCTGTTATGGCGGTAAACTGCCTCGACCTTGATGAATTGAAGATAAAAGAAATTATTTCAAAAATTCTTTTTTGTTTTCCTGTTAAAGAGATTAGATTTGATATACCTAAATGGATTAACTCGCTTGATAATGACGACAAAATTAAATCAACAATATTTAATACCGTTTTTGAGGCAACAAATCCGCTAAAAAGCATAAACGACTGCTACAGTCTTGAAGACAGCGTATCAAAGTGCGAGCTTGTTTCATCGGTAATGATAAATGATATTAATTTAGGCAATGGCAGTTTAAATGTAAAAATCGCACTTGATGATAAACTGTTTTATAATGTCATTTCAGAAAAATCAGGTATGAAAGTTAAGGACGACAAAGAATTAATTGACATTATTTGTTCCCTTTCTAAAACGAAATCGCATTATGACCGCATTAAAGATGCATTAGAACAAGTTGAAGCAACAGGCTATGGCATTGTTATGCCTACAATAGAAGAATTAAAGCTTGAAGCACCTGAAATTATGAAACAAGGTGGCAGATATGGCGTTAAATTAAAAGCAAGCGCACCATCAATTCACCTTATGAAAGCAAATATTTCTACTGAAGTCAGCCCAATTGTAGGCAGCGAAAAGCAGTCAGAAGATTTAGTAAAATCCTTAATGAGCGAATTTGATGAGGACCCGCTAAAAATCTGGGATTCAAATATTTTTGGCAAATCGCTAAATGAGCTTGTTAATGACGGGTTACACTCAAAGCTTTCAAGATTGCCAGAAGAAGCGAGATTACGCCTTTCTCAAACGCTTGAAAGGCTAATAAATGAGGGTTGCAGCGGATTAATTTGTATTATTTTATAAAAACACTTGCTTTTTTTTAAGTTTTAGTATAAAATATAAGAAGTTATAAATTAAGGAGATAAATAATTATGAATTTTAATTTACTCGCAGGTAATGCATCACAAAACGCAAGTAATTCCAGCAGTGGTGGCAGCGTTCTTTTAATCGTTTACATTGTTATCATTGTTGCTGCAATGTATTTCTTTATGATTAGACCAAACAAAAAGAAACAGAAAAAAGAAGAAGAAATGCGTAACAGCATTGAAGTAGGTAACGAAATTATTACTATCGGCGGTATTTTTGGTAGAATAGTTGCTGTTAAAGAAGATTCTTTTGTAATTGAAACAGGCCCTGAAAGAGCAAAGTTGCGAATTTCAAAATGGTCAATTCAAGAAAACTTAACTGCAAAAGCTTCTGCTGAAACAAAAGAAACTATTAAGCCTAAAAAAGAAAAGAAAAAGAAAAAAAGCAAAATCGAAGGCGAAGAATAATTTTTAAGTTCTAAAACATTTCACTCTCGAATACCTTTTATTAAAAGGGTTTGGGAGTGATTTTTTGTTTAGCAAAAATTTTTCAAAATATAATTTGTTAAAGCCATTGATTGTAGGGCTAATAGTTTCAGTTGTGTTTTCTCTTATTTTTATGCTTGTTTTTGCCCTTGCAGCAACAAGTCTTGATGTAAACGAAAATACAATACTTATATTTTCTATAATCAGTATGAGCTTAGGCGTATTTACAGGTGGTCTTGCAAGTGCCAAGATTTTAAAGCAAAAAGGCTTTTTAGTCGGTGCAATTAACGGTGTAGTATTTTTCTTTCTTATTACTTTTATTTCATTTGCTGTAAGCCAAGCACCTGTCAGCGCAGTTTCACTAATTAAACTAATTACATTTGTTCTTTCGTCTGTATTAGGCGGAATTATCGGTGTAAATACCACTAAAAAGCGCAAAATATAAATGAAAAGGCTTTTTTGTATTTTTCTTTGCTTTTTGCTTCTTTGCTCTTGCTCAAAAAAGACAGTTAAAAAGAATTATAACGAAAGCCGGCTAAAAGGTATTTGGATAAGTTGCTATGAACTTTCTTTTGCCGATAAATCAAAACAAGCATTTACAAAAAATATTGACAAAATGTTATGCGAAATAAAGCAAAATGGCTTTAACACAATTTTTGTTCATGTTCGCAGTCATTCTGACGCTTATTATAATTCAAAAATTTTTCCTATTTCTTCATTTATAGCAGGAAAACAAGGCAAAAAAATTGACTATGACCCGCTTGAAATTATAACTTATTTTGCTAAAGTTTATTCGCTTAAAATTCACGCTTGGATAAACCCATTTAGAATAATTTTAGGCAATAATACAAAGTCAATATCTACTAAAAATCCTGCTTACAGCTTGATTAAAAACAATGATAGACGGGTAAGATTTGCCGAAGACGGTTACTATTACAACCCCGCTTATAAATGGGTTAGAAACTTAATTTTAAGAGGGATTGAAGAAGTTTTACAAAACTATGATATTGACGGAATTCATTTTGATGACTACTTCTACCCTACAACAGAAAAAAGCTTTGATGATAAGGAATATAAAGCGTCAAAAACTTCGCACTCGCTTGAAAACTGGCGAAGAGAAAATATTGATAAGCTTATAAAATCGGTTTATAAGCTTACTCATAAATACAACAAAATTTTTGGTGTAAGCGTTCATTGTAGCTTTTATTATAATTTAAACCAACAATATGCAAATGTTAAAAAATGGTGTAAAAACAAAGGCTATACTGACTATATCGCACCGCAAATTTATTATGGATTTTCTGAAAAAGAAAAAACACCCGATAATCAACCTTTAGCGTTTAAAGAGTGTTTAGAATATTGGAAAGAAAAAGTAAAAAATGTGCCTATATACATAGGTCTTGCACTTTATAGATGTGAAGAAAAAGGAGAATTCAAAAACGATAACAAAATAATCGCAAAACAAGCAATTATTTCTTGCAAGAAAGCAAATGGATTTATAGTTTTTTCATACTCATATATGAAAAGAAACAAAAAACAAATGAAAAATTTTACTAAAAAAATAAAGCCGACAGACTAAGCTCTGTCGGCAGTTTCTTTTTTCTTATAAAATACAACTTCTTTAAACAAAAACCTGTGTTTACCTAAAATGTAAGCAAACATACAAACAATTGGTATAAATAGTTGCACTAAAAGGCTAAGTAAAAAGCTTGAAAATGGTATTTCGGTTACATTATAATCAGTTGGCATTAATGAATAAAGATAAGGGAAGAAAAATGAATTAATCATTTTGTAGTAGTTCATAAATGCAGGTAAAACGCCAAATATTCTTGAAATAACAAGAATTATTGCCGAAACTAAATACGGCGAACAACCGATTATCCCTGCAAGCAAACCTTTTACATTACTATCTTTTCTATGGCCTGTAGCAATAAACGGTGCATCTAAATCGCCTTGCTTATGGCAAACAGGATAAACAAATGAAATTGTAACTATAATACAACAAAGCTGTAAAAGAATTCTTATTGCATTTCCGCTATTTGCCGCAATGCCGAATGCGCAAAGCACAAAGCAAGCGACATCAAGAAAAATAAGTCTTATAAACAGTTTTGAACACATTTTTGAAAAAGTATTTGTTTCCATAATGCCTCCTAAAAGTCCCTATTAGCAAGTTTTAGTGCAAGCGAGCATAAGTTTTCGCTGTTTTCAGTAGCTTTTTTTATCGCCTTTACAGCACAATCTGTTAATTCATCAACTAATTGTTGCGATTTTTCAAGTCCCAAAAGCGAAACATAAGTATTTTTATTCATCTGCTCATCAGAGCCAATCGGCTTACCTAAGCTTTTTTCATCGCCAATAACATCTAAAATATCATCACGAATTTGAAATGCTCTGCCGATACAATCACAGTAATCAACAAAAAGCTTTGTTGTGTTTTTATCAGCATTTGCAAGTGTACAAGCAACAAAGGCATTTACCTTTAATAAAGCCGCTGTTTTACCCTCTTGGATTTTTTCAAGTTCTTCAATAGAAATCTGCTTGTTTTCAGCTTGTAAATCAAGTACCTGACCGCCAACCATTTTAGTTAGCCCTGATGCGTCAGCGATATATTTGACCGCTTTTAAAGCCCTGCTTGCATCAATATTTTCATCAATATCACAGGCAGTTTCAAAAGCAAGTGTTAACAACGCATCACCTGCAAGCAATGCAGTATCTTCGCCAAAAACTTTGTGATTTGACGGTTTACCTCTACGCATATCGTCATCATCCATACAAGGCAAATCATCGTGAATAAGCGAATATGTATGTATCATTTCAACAGCACAAGCAAAATTTAAAATTTCATCAGGATTTTTGCCTAAACACCTGTAAAATTCCAACATTAAACAAGGTCTTATTCTTTTGCCACCTGCAGAAAGTGAATATAGCATTGCTTTTTTTAAAATTTCAGGTGCATCTCTTTGTACTACCCTTTTTTCAAGCTCACTTTCAATTAAGGCTTTATAAGAAAAAATCTCTTTATAACTCATTAGTTTTTTTCCTCAACCTTATTTAACTGATTGATTTTAATTTCTGCCTCTTTTAATTTTTTTGAGCAAAACTCAGCTAACTTAGTACCCTTTTCATAGTATTTTAAGGATTCTTCTAAGCCTAATTTTCCGCTTTCAAGCGCACTTGTGATTTTTTCAAGTTCTACTACCGCTTGTTCAAAAGTAAGTTCTGTCATTTTTCTCTCTCCTTATTCAATTATTTCTGCTTTTTTTTCGCCATCAGAAAGTTTTATATTAATTTCATCACCTTTTTTAAGGTTTTTTGATGATGAAATAACATTGCCGTTTTTAAACACTACCGAATAACCACGAAGCATAACATTAGTCGGGCTTAGGGAATTCAGTTTAGATGCAACTTCTATAAACAAAGCGTTAGATTTAGCGTAAACGCTTTCAAAAGCCTTGTTTAATCTGTTTTCAAGCAGGTCAACTGTTTGACCTTTTACAACTACTGAAAAGTTAGGATTTTTCATACATTGTCTGTTCATCAACGCTTGAAAACTCAAATTTTTATTCTCAAAAACTCGTGATAAATAAGCCTTTAAATTGTTTTTAGTCTTATTTAATGCAGTTTCTAACTCGTTTTTTTCAGGAACAGCGAGCTCCGCCGCAGCTGATGGAGTAGGTGCTCGCCTGTCGGCAACATAGTCACAAATTGTAAAATCAGTTTCATGGCCCACCGCTGAAATCACAGGAATTTTTGAAGCAAAAATTGTTCTTGCCAATTCTTCATTGTTAAAAGCCCATAAATCTTCGATTGAGCCGCCACCTCTGCCGATTATTATTACATCAGCAGCCGCCAGTTCATTTACCTTTTTAACCGCTTCAATCAGCTGTGGTGCTGCAAGAGAGCCTTGTACCTGAACAGGACACATTACAACCGAAACAACAGGAAATCTTCTTTTCAAAATATTTAAAATATCTTGAACAGCCGCTCCTGTTGGGCTGGTAATTACCGCAATTTTTGAAGGAATTCTCGGTAGTGGTTTTTTATATTTCGCATCAAAAAGCCCCTCTTTTTCAAGCTGTGCTTTTAATTGCTCATATTTCAACTGCAATTCGCCAAGACCTGCTTGCTTCATAGCGGTAATATATAACTGATAATTACCGTCCCTCTCATAAATTGACACTTTACCCCTGACGATTACCTTCATACCGTTTTCAGGCTGAAACTGCAAATTAGAAGCGTAGCCTTTAAACATTACCGCTTTAATTACTGCACCGTCATCTTTAATCGACATATACATGTGGCCTGATTTATAGTGGTTTGTAAAGTTAGAAATTTCGCCTGAGACAAACACATCATTTAAATTTTGGTTGCCCTCTAATATCGATTTAACATACATATTAAGTTGTGTAACACTAATAACCTTACGCTCCATAATTACACCCTTTTATGCTTTAAATAGGAATAAACAGCAATTCCTGCAGCGTTATCACTTGAAAATTCAGGCTTACAAAACAAACCGCCTTTTTTAATAATACGCTCTCTTATAATTGAATTGCTCATAACTCCACCAACATATAATATCGGAATATCACCGTATTTTTGCTTTAAGCAATCAGTCATTTTATCAATAGTTTGATAAACATATTCTATAACAAAACGAGAAATGTTTTCTTTACTCTCGCCGTTTTTATACATTGAGTTAAACTTGTTTTCAAGACCAGAAATACTGCAATTGCCGTCAATTATAGTAACCTTTGGTTTATTATTCAACTCACCATTTTGCGCTAACTTATCAATTTCTTTTCCAGCAGGAAAATCAAGCCCCATTAAAACGCCTGCTCTGTCAATTGCTTGTCCGATTTTTAAATCAAGCGATTTTGCAACAATTTCGCAAGAAATAATATTTTTTTCATCAGGCGTTACAAGCAGTGCCTCTGTAGTACCGCCTGAAATGTGAAAAGCAATAAATTTTTCATTAATCAAATCAAGTCTGTTGCAACTATAAAGTCCTGCTAATATATGCCCGATTTGATGTGAAGTTTTATAAAGCGGCACACTATTTGAACACGCAACTGCAGTAGCGCAGTTTATTCCTGCTAAGAATACAGGCATATAAGAGCCTTCTTGATTTCTCGGCTTTTCTGATACTGCAACAGCACTTATTTTTCCACTTGAAAATGACGAAAAGGCGGTTTCCAAAAGTGTAGGAAACTGCCTTATATGCTCAAATAATGCCTTTGACTGCATAAGCCCTTTTTCACCATTTTCAACGGGTAAAAGCTTTTTAACGCTTTGCATTTCATTGTTTTCGTCATTATACAAAGCAACGCTTGTTGTATAATTACTTGAATCAAAACCGACAAATATGCCCATATTAAATATTCCTTGAAATTGTGCCTAAAACACCGTTTACAAACTTTTTATCTTCATCAGAAGAATACTTTTTGCAAAGCTCAACCGCTTCGTTGATTGCAACACTGGTTGGAACAGTATCATCAAACATCATTTCATAAACACAAATTCTCATAATGCAAAGATTAACTCTTGGAATACGATTGATTTTCCAGCCGATAGAATGTTCGGCAATTAATTTGTCAATCGCTTCAATATTATCAAAAATGCCTTTAACCTCATTTTCGATATAATCATTAATCTTTTCGCCACGAAGCTCTTTTGCAAGAGCAATTACTTCGTCAACGCTTTCATCATGAAAAGTTTTTTCAAATGTTAAAATAAAAACTTCTTCTCTTTGTTCACTTCTTGTCATTTAATTAGTCCTTATTTTCCTCTGCCGATTTAAACTGTACTTCGCAAACATGAACATTAATTTTTGTAACAACAGTTCCTGTCATATTCTGAACAGCTTCTTTAATATTTTTCTGAACTTTAGTAGCAAGCTCAGTTAATTTAACGCCCTCGTTAACCTTTAAATAAATATCAATAATATATTGACCGTCACGAATTGTGCAGTTTACTGCTTTTGAAACCTTGCGAGATTTAACAATAGATTTAAAATCTTGTGTTCTCGGTACAACATCAAAAACACCACTAACATCAAGTGCGGCAGTTTTAGCAATTTTTTCAACTACTTCTGGCGAAATAACAATGTTTCCAGAATTGTTTTTCTTAATATCCATTTATTTTTCCTCCAAATAAAATTTCTTCTTCTCTATTATAACAAGAAATTGTCATAAACTCAACTATTTTATTTCAATTATTTTAATATTTTCGCTCGAAATATCACAATTTGACAAAATAATGTCTTGAATTTGAGCTGTTTGGTTATCAACAAGACCTGATTCTGTAGTTTTAATGACACAAGAAATCGAATTATCAGACAAAACTGCAACGCAATCGGCAAAGCCTTTTGCCTTAATTAAATTTTCAATTGCATTTTCTTTTTCTGAAAGTGTTGTTAAATATGCTATTTTTTCTGAAGCAATTGCTTTTGCTTCATCGTTAGATTTAACAGAGTTTAATATTTCTTTTAATTCTTCTAACGACTTTTCTCTTTCTTGCTTTCTCGAAGTTCTGGTTTTAGAAAAATAATCACTTTCAGATTTAGAATTAACAAATTCGGCTTCGCCTAAATATGAATCTTTTGAAGTAGTTTTTTGCTCTTTTGTAAGTGCTGATGTTAAATTCAAATTGCCCTTAGCAGCGCCGTATTGCCAATTGATATAAACTGCTGCCGACAGTGTTAAAATCAGCATTGAGAAAACTACTATTCTTTTTGTAAAAATCTTATTTTCTTTTTTCATTTTAATTACTCAACCTTTCAAAAAATTATTGCATATTCGTTCCTAAAACGCATACTTTGCTTTCGCTTATATCTAAAGCCGTTGTAACTAAACTTGTAACCGCTGAGCCAATAGCTTCATTATCGCCATTTTCGCAAGCGACTACAACCCCTTTTACATTCGGCATAATTTCTGTAACTACTAAAGGAACTTCCCTACCGTTTTCATCTTTACAAGTTATGTAGCTTTTTTGAATTTGTTTTTGCTTTTGCGACTTTTGGTTTTTGTTAGCATAAGCATCTTCAACCTCGCTTTCATCATTTTTTGACTCAGAAGCATAAACATATTCAATACTGCTTTCAAGCGTAATCATAACCTTAACATCACCGCCGACTACATCTTTAATTTGGTTAGTAAGCTTGTTTTCAAGACTTTCGCAATATTCTTCAGCGGTAATTTTTGCAGTGGTGTCTTCCCTTTTATCACCGCTTTCAAAAAAGCTTGATAAAAATATCAGCAAAACACCGACAAGCCCGATTATCACTAAAAGCTTAGGCTTTTTCTTAAATACTTCTAAAAAAATATTTTTATACTTTTTCAATGTTTCCATTATTCGTCAATCCTTGTTTGAACATTCATTTTTAGTTTTTTATCGAGTGTATTTTTAATTGATTTTACTTTGAATTTGTCCTTTATATCAAATAATATGATAATATCATTTACTTTTATGCTATTATTTTGGTCTATTTCTGTATTAATTGATATTTTAGCATTTTCAATTTCTTTTTTCTTTAAAACTTCAAATATTTTCGTTTTATAACCTAACGCAACGCTCTTTTCAGTAATTCTGTTTATATCATACGAGTTTTCTTTAATATCAAAATCATTAAAGCTAACACCGTTTAAAAACGGTGAAAGCATTGTTATTAGCAGTATTGCGCCTGTAATCAATCTCATTTGGTTTTTATAAGAGTTTTTAGGTACAAGCAACTCACACAAACTAATTGTAAAAACGCAAAAAATTATCGAAATTACAATGCTTTTAATATCGTTCAAGTGTTCATTCCTCCTAAAACTGAAATAATTGCAATTGAGAAAACAAACATTAAGCCTGAGCACAAAACAACCGCTAAAATAATCGACAGCGTGCTGTTAACCGACTCGCAAATTCTTTTTACTGTACTAACTGAAAACATTTGAGCGACATCTCCGCTTAAAACTAAAAAGAGCTTATATAACAAAATTTGAAAAATCACAGGTAAAACCATAACCGCAATTACAATAATTACATAAATACCTATTGAAGATTTAAGCAGAGAAATGCAACCTCTGAACGAGCCTAACGCCTCACTTATTGACGGGCCGATAATCGGAACAAAAGATGAAATAAAAAATTTAGTTGTTTTTGTTGCAGCGTTATCAGCGACATTGTTTACTGCACCTTGAATTGATAATACAGCCAAAAACAAAGCCATTGCAGTTGTCAAAACTATATATGCACATTTTTTCAATGCGTTTACAATACCGCCTATTTTATTGTTTTCGCAAAGACTTGAAGTAACAGACAACGCTAAAAAGCAGTTAGAAAACGGTAAAACTATTGAAGTACAAAATGCCGATACCGCTTGACAAGTAAAAAACATTAATGAAGAATACGATATAGCTGTTGCACTTTTAATACAAGCGATTAATACACCAGCAAATATCGGTATAAAAACACCCATAAAAACGGAAATTGAGCCTATTAACTTTACGCAACCGCTTATTAGCGATGATACAGGCAAAAGTATTGCAGTTATACAAACCATACCGCAA
This sequence comes from Oscillospiraceae bacterium, assembly GCA_902781345.1. GTDB lineage: Bacteria > Bacillota > Clostridia > Oscillospirales > Acutalibacteraceae > RUG11462. The sequence continues at coordinate 45,688 of CACZIY010000003.1, forward strand.
ATCATATTCAGCGAATAGTTTGTTTCAAGGGTGTTGTTTGTCAGTGAATTTGCCAAAGCGCAAACCACAATCAAAATAATTAAAACAGTAAAGCTTATAAGCGGTGAAGTGATTCTTCCTTTTATATATTCGATAAATTTTTGAGCACCGTCAGCACTAAACAAATCAGAAAATGAAAAAGGGTTTTCAATTGAAACAGAAAATTTTTCAAGAAATTCATTAGCTTCATCAGGTGTATTGTCAATTAAGTCCTGCGTGTTAAAATCAGAATAAATTTGCGAGTATAAATCGGTTTCATCGCTTAATTCATATTCAAATGTCTGAGCGTTTACAGAATATGAAAACAACCAGAAAAACAAAA
>CACZIY010000004.1 GCA_902781345.1 Oscillospiraceae bacterium
CCTGGCGATATTTCCTGGGGTTTGAAAATAAATGAAACTATTGAAGATTTTCGCTTTATTAACTCTTTGCCTGGTAAGAAGATTATAGGCAAGGGCAATCACGACTTGTGGTGGGAATCGCTTACAAAAATGAATCGTATTATGGCTGAAAACGGTTTTGATACAATTTCATTTTTACATAATAATGCTTATGTTGTCGGCGATTATGCAGTTTGTGGCTCTCGTGGCTGGTTTTTTGACGATACCGCCGATAAAAAAATAATACTTCGTGAGGCTGGCAGGGTAGAAATGTCAATTGATGAAGCGGAAAAAACAGGCAAAACACCGATTTTGTTTTTGCATTATCCGCCTATAAGCAAAGACGCAGTTTGCGAAGAAATAATGCAGGTAATTTTAAATCATAATATTAAAAATGTGTTTTATGGTCATATTCATAAAGCAGGCGCTTATAAAGCCTTTAACGGTGAGTTTTCAGGTGTTAATTTTAAATGCGTAAGTTGTGATATGATTGATTTCAATCCTATTGAAATAAAAATATAAAAAATATTAAAAAACAGTAGATTTTTTAATTGTTTTATGTTATAATCACTTGTGACGGTGTAAAAACCGAATAATTAGTTAAATTTTATATCTTTTAGGATATTTTTTGAAAGGATGTCAATAATGAGTTTAAAATCATCAAACAAGGTTGATACCAACAGATATGAATTGGTGGTAGAAATCGATGCTGATACTTTTGAAAAGGCGGTTGATAAAGCATTTAAAAAGAATGCAAAGACAATCGAAATCAAAGGCTTCAGAAAAGGTAAAGCACCAAGACATATCATAGAAAAATTGTATGGCGAAAATGTATTTTATGAAGACGCTCTTAACGAGTGCTATCCAACTGCTATTGATGAGGCAGCAAAAGAAGCAGGCGTTGAAATAGTTGATTTTCAAGATGTTGAATTTGATTTGAAATCTATGGATAAATCAGGCGTTGAATTTTCAGTTAAAGTAACTGTTAAACCTGAAGTTACAGTTAAAGACTATAAAGGTCTTAAAGCTGAAAAACCTTCTGTTGAAGTAACAGATGAAGATATTAACGCTGAAATCGATAAGCTTCGTGAGCGCGATTCTGCTATGGTTCCTGTTGAAGACAGAGCAGCACAAAATGACGATATCGTCGTTTTCGATTTTGATGGCTATGTTGACGGCAAACAATTTGAGGGTGGCAAAGCAGAAAGCTATTCATTAAAGCTTGGTTCTGGTCAATTCATTCCTGGCTTTGAAGACCAGATTGTAGGTAAAAAGATTGATGAAGAATTTGATGTTAATGTAACTTTCCCTGAAGATTATCACGCTGAGGAATTAAAGGGTAAAGAAGCAGTATTCAAATGCAAGCTTCACGAGATTAAACAAAGAGTTTTACCAGAAGTTGACGATGACTTCGTTAAAGATGTCAGCGAATTCAAAACTGTTGATGAATTAAAAGAAGATTTAAAGAAAAAAGTTTCTGAAAGAAAAGAAAAAGATGCTAACACAGCAGTTGAAACTCAACTTATTGAAGAAATGTTAAAAGGCTTTGAGGCTGAAATTCCACAAGCAATGATTGATAACAAAGTTATGGAAAATGTTAAAGACTTTGATTATACATTGCAAATGCAAGGTCTTAATATGCAAACATATATGCAATATATGGGACTTACTCTTGACCAGCTCAAAGAGCAATATAAAGAGCAGTCTGAAAAGCAAGTTAAAATGCGTTTGGCATTTGAAAAAATTGCAGAGCTTGAAAAAATCGAGCCAACTGCTGAAGATGTTGAAGAGCAATATAAAGAATATGCCGATATGTACGGTATGGAAGTTGATAAAATCAAAGCATCATTACCTGAAGAAGAGCTTTTGAAGGATTTGAAGGTTAAAAAGGCTTCTGAGTTTATCAAAGACAATGCAAAAATCACAGAGAAATAAAAGCATAATTACCCTAATTTTATCTGAATAAACAGTTTTAGTCTTTTTGCTAAAACTGTTTTATCGGTTTTAGAAAGGAAAGATTTGTTATGAGTTTAGTACCTTATGTAGTAGAACAAACAAGCAGAGGCGAGCGTTCTTATGATATTTTTTCTCGTCTTTTAAACGATAGAATTATCGTTTTATCTGACGAAGTAAACGATGCTACTGCTTCAATCGTAATTGCGCAACTTCTCTTTTTAGAGGGTCAAGATCCAAATAAAGATATAAGCCTTTATATCAACAGCCCAGGCGGCTCTGTTTCGGCAGGTCTTGCTATTTATGATACAATGCAGTATATCAAATGTGATGTATCTACAATTTGTATGGGTATGGCGGCTTCAATGGGTGCATTTTTGCTTTCATCGGGTGCAAAAGGAAAAAGATATGTTCTTCCTAACGCTGAGGTTATGATTCATCAACCATCAGGCGGAGCACAAGGTCAAGCATCTGAAATTGAAATTACCGCTAAACATATTTTAAAAACCAAAGAAAGATTAAACAGAATTTTATCTGAGAATACAGGAAAGCCTATTGAACAAGTCGCAATTGATACCGACCGTGATAATTGGTTAACAGCTGAAGAAGCGGTTGAATACGGTCTTGTTGATAAGGTAATGAAAAGATAATTTCGGAGGTTATCAATGCCTAATAACGATAAAAAAGTAATTCATTGTTCGTTTTGCGGCAGAAATGAAGCGCAGGTTAATCAAATGGTAAAAGGTCCTAACGGAGTTTTTATTTGTGATGAATGTATTAAGCTTTGCGCAGCGGTTATCGGCGAAGAATTTGTAGACACTCATCAGCCAAAATCAAATGGCGAGTTTAAATTTGAAGTTAAAAAACCGCAGGAACTTAAAAAAATTCTTGATGATTATGTAATAGGTCAGGAAAATGCTAAAAAAGCACTTTGCGTTGCTGTTTATAATCATTATAAAAGAATAATGCAAAACGATTCTACTGACGATGTTGAAATCGGCAAATCGAATATTCTTTTAGTAGGTCCTACCGGCGTAGGTAAAACTTTGCTTGCACAAACACTTGCAAAAGCGCTTGATGTGCCTTTTGCAGTTACTGATGCAACTACTTTAACTGAGGCTGGTTATGTAGGCGAGGATGTTGAAAATATTCTTTTAAGATTAATTCAAAACGCTGATTTTGATGTTGAAAAAGCCCAAAAAGGTATTATTTATATCGATGAGATTGATAAAATCGCAAGAAAGTCTGAAAACACATCTATTACAAGAGATGTTTCGGGCGAGGGCGTTCAGCAGGCACTTTTGAAAATAATTGAAGGTACTGTTTCAAATGTTCCGCCGTCAGGTGGAAGAAAGCACCCACAGCAAGAGTTTATTCAAATTGATACATCTAATATTTTGTTTATTTGCGGCGGTGCTTTTGACGGTATTGAAAAAGTAATTGAAAAGCGTTTAGGCTCAAAATCATCACTTGGTTTTGGTGCAAAAATCGCTGATAAAAACGATGATGATACCGATAAAATCATTGAAAAAGTTACTAATCAAGATTTAGTTAAATTTGGTCTTATTCCTGAGCTTGTCGGCAGACTTCCTGTTGTAACAGGACTTACAAAGTTATCTGTTGATGATATGGTTGAAATTATGGTAAAACCAAAAAATTCAGTCATAAAGCAATATGTTAAGCTTTTGCAGCTTGACGGCGTTGAATTAAAGTTTGATGATGACGCTTTAAAAGAAATTGCAAAAGAAACTATAAAACGCAAAACAGGCGCAAGAGGACTTCGTTCTTTAATTGAAAAATTGCTTATGGATGTTATGTTTGAAGTTCCTTCAAAAAGAGGAGTGGAAAGCGTAGTAATTACTAAGGATTGCGTTTTAGGCAAGGAAAAACCGACTTTAGTTAAAAAATCAAAAGATAAAGACAAATAAATTATAGAAATGAGGGAAAGCTTATGCGTAGAATATTCGCAACAGTAGGTTTTTCCTCGTTTTTTATTACAATTTTTGCTGTAAGACTTGGTCAAACTTTTGCACTTGCTTTAAGCATAACAGCGTTGATAGCGTTTGTTTTGTGTTTGGTTATTAAGAAGTGGCAAGTTCCTGTAGTATTACTGCTTTTAGCGACAATTTCGCTGTTTTCTTTTAACACATTTTTGTTTAACAGAAATGTTGAAAATTATAACTTGGTTTATTGTAAAGAGAATAAAGAAATAAGCGGTACCTTGCTCGATTATCCCGAAGCATCTGAAACGGGTTTTGATTATGTTTTTAAGGCAAATGACGGTAACAACATCAAGTTTTCGCTGTTTTGCTATGATAAATTAGATATCGAGCCTGGCGATGAGATTAGTGGTATATTTGATTTTTCAAATCAATACGCAGAGCTTGATAGAAATATTTATTTTTCGGCTTATGTTTATAATATCGAAAGTGTTAAAATAACTCACAAAAATGATACTTTTAATATCGCAAAAATAAGAGCATCTATAAAAAGCGGAATTACTAAAAATATGACTTATGGCGCTGGTGTTGCAAAAGCAATTGTTTTTGGCGATAAATCGGGAATTGATGATGATTTACATACAGCATTTCAGCGTAGCGGCATACTTCATACAACCGCAACTTCGGGATTGCATTTATCAATTGTAACAGGCTTTTTGTTTGCGTTTTTATCGCTTTTAGGCGTTTCTCGTAAAAAGTCATCTATAATCGCAATTGTATTTGTAGTTTTGTTTATGGTGATTATCGGCTTTAAATTCTCGCTTATGCGAGCAGGCATTATGATGATAGTTGTTTTAGCATCAAATCTATTTAATCGAGAAAATGATGTATTTAACGCAATAGGTCTTGCATTAACAGTTTTGATACTGTTAAATCCTTATTCCGCTTTAAGTGTTTCGTTGCTTCTTTCTGTTTGTGCTACAATGGGTATCGTTCTCTCGTTTGAACATTTGTTTAAGAAAGCTGAAAACCGTTCTGCAAATAACGCTATTTCAAAGGTATTTTACGCTTTGGCGATTAGTATTATTCAGTCGGTAGCGGCAGTTGTTTTCACATTGCCGATTGTTTATATTTTCTTTGGCTATGTTTCATTGGCAGGCGTTTTTGTAAATGCGATTTTGTCGCCGTTTATTACATTAGTGCTAATACTCGGCGTGTTAATATGCGCTTTGCAGTTTTTGCCTGTTGTGCCTTATGTTTTAGGCGGTGCTAATGATGTATTCGCATTGGTGATTATTAGAGTCGCAAGGTTTGTTTCAGGCTTTAAATACTCGCAAATATCAATTGATTATGATTTTATTGCAATTTCTTTTGCTGTTTGTTTAATAATAGTTGCTATAGCAATATTTATTCATTATTATTTCAAAGCTGATAAAGAAAGGCTTTTGAAAATAACTTCACTAATATGTGTAAATGTATTTTTAGTTTCAATATTGATTTACTTAGTTTTGCCAAATAATAATGTTAAAATATGCGTTCAAAATTCAGGCGGAGCAGTAAATGTTTTAATTTATGACGGTGATAAAGCAGTTGTTGTAGATTACGGCGGAAAATATTGCGACAGAAAAACTAAGTATATTCTTAACAGAAATAATGCACAGAAAATTGACTGTTTGATTTTGCCGAATGCTGATGAAAACGGCTTTTCAAGCGGTGTTATGATTTCGAGCGAAATTGAAACTAAGAACACTTTAATTAATACAAGGGTTTTTGAAAAAGATTTATCAAGCATTAATTCTAAAAAACAAAATATTGAAAATGTTAAAGAAATAAATTATAATAATATTAGTATAGATTTAATTACTGTTTCAAGAAGCACGGCATTATATATTTCTAATGGCGAGCAATCGGTTTTGTTGTTAGATAAATTGTTTAACCTTGAAAAATTGCCAAGCAGGTATTTTGAATGTGATGCAGTAATATTTAATCAAGGTGTTTCTTCTGGCATAGAAAAAATCAAAGCTAAAAAAGCAATTGTTTTTAGCTATGAGGAACAAGAAGAAAACGAATGTGCAAAGCATTTTACTTCGTATTCGTTAAGAAAGGGAAGTAAAGCTTTGTATTTGAATGATAGTTTAAAGATAAAGAAGGTGTAAGGTTTGGCGGAAATAACTGAAAACGAATTATTAGAACAAATTAAAACTAAAAATCTAAGCTCGCTTTATTTCATTTACGGCGAAGACAATTATTTAAAGCAAAAATATGTTAAAAGGCTTAGTCAAACCGCTGTAACCGAATTACCTGAAATGAATTACAGAAAAATTGACGGTAAGGAAGTAAGCGTTCAGCAGATTTCTGACGAAGTGTATCAATTTCCTTTAATGAGTGAAAAAAGATGTATTTTGATTGATGACTTTGATGTTACTTCAAAATTAAAAGAAGATATAGATGAATTAAAAGAGGTTTTGAAAGATATTCCTCAAACTTCCGTTTTAATTTTTGTTTATAACAGCGTTGATGTTGATGAAAAAAAGTCCGGTTGGAAGAATATTATAAAAACTTCTTCAAAGTTTGGCAGTGTTATTAATTGTAAGTTTAAAACCGATTCTGATTTGATTAAATATGTCAGAGTTTGGGCAGAAAAAAAGAAAACCGCAATTGACTCAAATGTTGCAAGATACTTAATCGAAACAGTCGGAAAAGATTTGAAAAAGTTAGAGGCAGAGGTAGATAAACTTTGTGCTTTTTGCAAGGATTATATTAAGAAGGCTGATATTGATAGAATTTGTGCAAAAACGCCTGAGGCTACGCAATATATGTTGCCAAAATCAATTCTTTTAGAAAATGTTTCCGGTAGTTTAAATATTCTTTCTGATTTGCTTGATATGAATTTTAAACCAATCGCTATTATTAATGCAGTGGCTGACTCTTTTATTGATATTTACAGAGTAAAGGTTGCAATGGAAAGTGGCTTGAAGCCGAGAGATATTGCCGAAACCTTTAATTATTCAAAAAATAGACTTTTTGTCTTAGATAATGCGGCAAGATACTCAAAAAAATATTCTGTTTCTACACTTGAAAGGTGCTTTGATATTTTAAGCGAGGCAGACGGTGGCTTAAAAGGAAACGAAAGAAACGAAAGATTATTATTAGAGCGAACAATAATTTTGCTTATTGAAACATTAAGAGGACACAATATAAAGGCTAAACAAGTATGATTAAATTAAAACAAGCGGTAGTGGTTGAGGGTAAATATGATAAAATCAAATTATCTTCAATTATTGATGCACCGATAATTGTAACAAACGGCTTTGAAATTTTTAAAGATAAGCAAAAGCTTTGTTACATAAACGAGGTCGCAAAAAGAAAAGGTTTAATTATTTTAACCGATTCCGATAACGCAGGCCTTATTATAAGAAACAGGGTATTAAAAGCGGTTGATAAAGATGCCGAAATTATTAATGTTTATATTCCTGATGTTTTTGGCAAAGAGAAAAGAAAAAAAGAAAAAAGCGCCGAAGGCAAATTAGGCGTTGAGGGAATAGATGTCAAAGTTTTAAAAGAAACCTTTGAAAAGTTCGGTGTTTTAAGTGATGAAACCGCAAATATCAGAAAAGAAATTACAAAGACCGATTTTTTTGAATTTGGACTTTCGGGCGGTAAAAACTCTTTGCAAAGAAGAAAAATAATATTAAAAGAGTTGAATTTGCCCGAAAATCTTACAACTAACAATTTGTTAGAAGCAGTTAATATATTTATGGATTACGACGAGTTTAAATCTTTATGTGAAAGGATTTTAAATTGACCGATAGGCTTAGAAGATTACAAGATAAAGCGTTATCTCTGCCAAAGCTGCCAGGCGTTTATATTATGAAAAACGCCGATAAAGATATTATTTATATCGGCAAAGCAAAGGCGCTTAAAAACAGAGTAACCTCATATTTTGCTTCGCAGGATAATCTGCTTGAAAAAGTGCGTCAAATGGTTGCTCGTGTAGAAGATTTTGATTATATTCTATGCGACAGCGAGTTTGAGGCGCTTGTTTTGGAATGTTCGCTTATTAAGCAGTATATGCCTAAATATAATATTCTTTTAAAGGACGATAAGGGTTATAGTTATATCAGCATTACTGATGAAGAATATCCAAGATTAAAAGCGGTTAAGCAAATGCCAAAAGGTAAATGCTTAGGTCCTTATTATTCAAGTTACTTCTTAAATCAGGCTTTATCAGAAGCAAAAAGGATTTATAAATTACCGCTTTGTAATAAAGTGTTTTCTTCTGATAAAAAGGCTAATGTTCGCCCTTGCTTGAATTATTTTATCGGCATTTGTTCTGCACCTTGTGCAAACAAAATCTCTAAAAAAGACTATGTTGAGTCGGTGAATTCAGCGGTTGATTTTTTGAAAAAAGGCTCTGCCGAAACAATTAAATCCTTAAAGGCTGAAATGCTTGAGTGTTCTGAAAATCTTGATTTTGAAAAAGCAGCAAAATTGCGTGATAAAATCACCGCAATTGAAAAGTTAACAGACAAACAAAAGGTGGTTATGTCCCGCTTTGAAAGTCAAGATGTTATCTCTTTTGTTAAGGGTGAAAAGAAAGATTGCTTTGAAGTTTTCAGATTTAAAAACTATAAATTATGTGATGATGAGCATTTTTTTGTTGATGATATTTTAGCACCCGAGCAAAAACGAGAACAATTTATAATGCAATATTATTCTATCAGGAGCGATATTCCTAAAAGAGTTTTAGTTGACGGTGATGTTGAAAATAAAGGTCAGGTTGAAAGCTTTTTAAGCGAAAAGGCTGGCAAAAAAATCGAGATAGTTTTTGCACAAAAAGGCGAGCAAAAGAAACTGCTTGAAATGTGCAGATTAAATGCTGCCGAAAGAGTTTCAAAAATTGACGGGCTTTCAATCAAAAACTCAAAGGTTTTAGACGAACTTCAAAACTTATTAGGGTTAAAAGACTTACCAAAATATATTGAGGCATACGATATTTCAAATACCGCTGGCGAGCATAATGTTGCTGGCATGGTAGTTTTCAAAGACGCAACACCTTATAAAAAAGCATATAAACGCTTTACTATAAAATCTTTTTCAGGGCAAGATGATTACGGCTCAATGCGTGAAGTTTTGCAAAGAAGATTTTTAGAATATGAGAATAATAAAGGTCAAGAGGGCTTTGGCACTTTGCCTGATTTGATTTTGCTTGACGGAGGTAAAGGGCAGCTAAACGCAGTTTTGCCTGTTGTTGAAAAGTATAATCTTAGCGATAAAACATTTGGTATGGTGAAAGATAATCATCATAAAACCCGTGCAATTGTCGGTAAAAACGGTGAAATCGCAATTAAACAAACAAGGGCAGTTTTTACACTTATTTCTTCAATTCAAGATGAAGTTCATCGCTTTGCAATCGGATATCATCACAAAAAGCAGAGAAAAAGTATGCTGACGATGCAATTAACTGATATTGAGGGCATAGGCAAGAAAAGAGCCGAAAGTCTTATTAAGCATTTTAAAGATATAAATAAAATCGCAACTGCTGAAATAGACGAACTTTTGCAAGTAAAAGGAATAACTAAAAGCACAGCGGAAAAAATTTATAATTACTATCGCAAATAATAAAAAAATAAGAAAAAAAGTAAAAAAAGGTTGACAAATGGGTAGTAAAAGTGCGATAATAGAATAGATAAATTATAATGGAGAGAATTATGAGGGTTATTACTGGTTCGGCTCATGGCAAAAAACTTATAACTCCAGATGGGCTTGATGTTCGGCCTACTGTCGCAAGAGTAAAAGAAGCGGTGTTTTCTTCGTTACAGTTTGATATTGAGGGTAGAACAATTCTTGATTTATTTGCAGGCAGCGGTCAATTAGGAATTGAAGCTTTAAGCAGAGGTGCAAAGCATTGCTTCTTTGTTGATAACTCAAAGGTTTCTTTAAAAGCAGTTCGCAACAATCTTGCTAATTGCAAGTTAGAAAGTAATGCAACTGTAGTTGAAAAAGATTCTTTTTCTTTTATAAAAACTACCACAAAAACTTTTGATATTGCTTATCTTGACCCACCTTATAATAAAGGTATTATAAATGATATTATGCCAGAGTTAGTTGAAAAGATGAGTGATTTTGGTATAATTGTTTGCGAGTATGCTGATAAAAATGAGTTATCAGAAAGTTACGGCGACTTTAATTTAAAGAAAACAGTTAAATATGGAAATATATTCATTTCATATTATAAAAAAGGGGAGGACTGATTTTATGGAAAGAATAGCAGTTTGTCCCGGAAGCTTTGACCCTATTACAAAAGGTCATCTTGATATTGTTCAGCGTGCATCAGCCGTTTTTGATAAAGTTATAGTTGTTACTATGGTAAATGCTGATAAAAAGCCTTTTTTCACTTCAAGTGAAAGAGTTGATTTTATTCGTCGAAGCGTTGATGATTTGGGACTTAAAAATGTAATGGTTGATTCGTATGACGGTTTGTTAGCTGATTATACTAAAAAGCATAACGCTATTGCAATTGTTAAAGGACTTAGAGCGGTGTCTGACTTTGAATATGAATTTCAAATGGCTTTGCTTAATAAAAAGCTTAATCCTGCCGCTGAAACATTGTTCTTTACAACAAGCTCCGAGAACTTATATTTAAGTTCATCTATGGTTAGGTCAATTGCAAGCTTGAACGGTGATATTTCAAATTTCGTTCCCGCTTGTATTTATAAAGACATTAAAAAAAGATTCGAAAAGAAAGGTGTGTAAATATAATGAATATTGAAGATTTACTCGAACAAATTGACGAATTGCTTGATAATTCTGTTGGCATTGCAGGAAAAAAGATTATAAGTGTGGATAAACTTCGTGATTATATTGACGATATCAGACTTAATATGCCACAAGAAATCAAACAGGCAAGAAGTATTGTAGCAGAAAAGGCAGATATTATTAATACTGCTAAAAGAGAAGCTGAAACAATTATTAAATCTGCTGAAGATAAAGCAAAGGCTTTGGTTGCTGAGGAAGAGATTACTAAACTCGCTCAAGCAAAAGCAGTTGAAATTGTAAACGGCGCTCAAGTTAAATCAAAAGAGATGAGAAGTGCTGCTCAAACCTTTGTTGATGATTTAATGAAAAAGACTGATGAGGAGTTAACTCAAACCTTGGCTGATGTTAGAAAAGCAAGAGCTTCACTTCGTCAACAAAAAACAGTTGCTGCTTCAGTTGAAGAAAATTAATCAATTTTAATCAGACAATCGAATATTTGTTCTATTAGAAAATTCGTGTCAACCACAATATATTGTGGTTGACACTTTTTTTATGCATATTTTTATAAAAAAATATAAAAAAATCCGTTATTTTGTGCTATTGGCTATTGAAATTTGATGAAAAAACTGTATAATTTAATTAAAAGTGGTGCGAAAGACAATGATTGTGGTGTAAAGTGGTGCGAAAAAGAAGATTTTGGACCGAAAATCACCAAAAATGAAGTTATTCTTTGAAAAACTAAAAGAGAGGAGTGCAACAGAATATGTTAGGCTTAATGGGCGAATATCAACATAACATTGATAAAAAAGGCCGTATGTTTGTTCCTGCAAAACTGCGTGATGTTTTGGGCGGGCCTGTTGTTATCTCCAAATCATTGGATTTTAAACCTTGTTTGTTTATTTATTCCGCTGAAGAGTGGGACAAGTTAGTTTCAAAAATCAATAATCAACCTTATATTAAAGTTGCTAAGCTCCAAAGACATTTGTTTTCAGGCGCTACTGAGGTTGAGTATGACTCGCAAGGCAGAGTTCTTTTACCAGCAGTATTAAGAGAATATGCTCATTTAAAAGAATCTGAACAAGCGGTTATCATCGGTGCTTCAAATCGCGTTGAAATCTGGAACCCTGACGAATGGGAAAAGATTACAGGCGAGATTAACGAAGAAAATATTGAACAAGCACTTTTGGATTGCGAGATTTAACAATGGCTGAGTTTTCACATAAAAGCGTAATGCTTTACGAAACAGTCGATGGTCTTAACATAAACCCCGACGGTATTTATGTTGACGGAACTGCAGGCGGCGGAGGACACTCCGAACTAATTGCCTCTCGTCTTAGCGAAAAAGGCAAACTTGTTTGTTTTGACAGAGACCCCGATGCTATTGAAGCTTGTAAAACAAGACTTTCAAAGTTTAAGAATGTTATCTTGATTAATGAAAAGTATTCTTCATTAAAATCAAGTTTAAAAGAGAACGGAATAGAAAAAATTAATGGCTTAATGCTTGACCTTGGCGTATCTTCACATCAGTTAGATACTGCTGAAAGAGGTTTTTCATATCATAGTGACGCACCGCTTGATATGAGAATGAGCCAAAGCGGTACTTCTGCTGCAGACATTGTTAATACTTATTCAGAAAAAGAACTCGCCGACATATTCTTTAAATATGCAGACGAAAAGTTTTCTTTCAAAATTGCAAAAGCAATTGTTGAAAAGAGAAAAGAAAAGCCAATAGAAACGACATCACAATTGGCTGAAATAGTTTCCGATAACTATCCGAATAAGTTTAAAAGAAACGGCCACCCTGCGAGAAAGGTTTTTCAAGCAATCAGAATTGCTGTTAACGATGAAATGGGCGAGGTTGAAAAGGGAATAGACGATGCCTTTGAAATGCTTTGCTCAGGCGGAAGATTATCAATCATTACATTTCATTCTATTGAAGATAGAATAGTAAAACAAAAGTTTAGTTCATTTACTCAAGGCTGTACTTGCCCTCCTGATTTTCCGATTTGTGTTTGCGGAAAGAAACCGAGAGCAAAATTAATTAATAAAAAACCAATTACAGCCAGCGAACAAGAATTAAAAGAAAACTTGCGTAGTAGAAGCGCAAAACTAAGAATATTAGAAAAAATTTAAAAAGGGGAACGAAAAATGGCATACACAAGCAACGCTTATAATCTCGACAGAGTAGCAAGAAGTAATACCGCACCGAGAATTAACAGAGAACGCAAAGCGGTTATAAAAAGATTTCCTGTTGCTTCTTCACGAGCAAAACATAACAGAAGCATTGTTTTTTATGCGTTGGTAAGCATTGCAATTGCATTAGCTGTCTGTTTTAACATATATATGAGAACAGAAATTAATGATACACAAAATGCAATCGCAAAAGCAGATAAAACTATAAATACATTAAATAGTGAAAAAACAAGATTAAATGTTGAATTTGAAAAAATGGTATCTTATTCAACGCTTGAAGAACAAGCAAGTGCTATGGGTATGCAAAAACGCTCAGCAGCTCAAGTACATTATATTGATACTTCTAAAGATGATTATGCAGAAGTTATTGATAAATAATAGAATATAGCAAAAAGAATTGAAATAAAATATAAACGAGGGTTAAAAATTGGCTCTCGTTTTTGCCGAATTTATATATTGAAAAAGGAGACTAATGTTTTATGGCTAAAGAAAACAAAAGAAAATTATGGCTTAGAGCATTAGTTGTTCTATTGATTTTTGTGTTTTTTGGAGTTTTTTCAACTGGTTACGGACTAATTAATACTATTTTTGTAAACGGTGAAAAATATTCAAGACTTGCAGAGCAACAACAGCTTCAGGATATTGTTACTAAGGCTAAACGAGGAAACATTTATGATAAAAATATGAATGTTTTAGCTACAAGTGCTACAGTCTGGCAGATTTTTGTTGCACCTGCAAATATGAAAGATGAAGTTAAAGACTCGGTTGCCGAAAATTTAGCAAATCTTTTAAATCAGAAAAAATGCACAAAAGAAAAGGTTTTAGAAAAATTAAATAAATCAACTAATTATGAAACAATAGGTCAACCTGTTGAACAGGATACAGCAAATAAAATAAGAGAGTATATTTCAAAAGAAAAATTAGGCTCGGTTATCGGTTTGACCGAAACTAACGAAAGATACTATCCTAACGGAAACTTAGCATCAACAGTTTTAGGCTTTGTTGGTACTGATAATCAAGGCTTAGGCGGTGTTGAAGCACAATATGACAATACTTTGACAGGTACAGCTGGTCGTGTAATCGCTGCAAAAACACCTGCTGGTGCTGAATTACCATTTTCTTATGAAAAAGTTATTGATGCTAAGGAAGGCGATTCGGTTGTTTTAACAATTGATGAGTATATTCAATCGGTCGTAGAAAAGTATTTACAAGAAAATGTTGAGCAAAACAGAGTAAATAACAGAGCTGCTTGCATAGTTATGGATGTAAATTCAGGCGAAATACTTGCAATGGCAACAAAACCTGACTTTGACCCAAATGACCCTTTGGAAATAACCTTAAAAAGTAGAGTTAAGAAAGAGATAAAAAAGAAAAAAGAAAGCAACGGTGGCACAATTACCGACAAAGAAAAAGCTGAAATTGAATCTGCCGTAATGCAGGAACAATGGCGTAATAAAGCGGTATCAGACATTTACGAGCCTGGTTCTGTATTTAAAATTGTTACTGCATCAGCAGCACTCGAAGAAAAAACCTTGTCTGACAGCGATACATTTGATTGCCCAGGTTACATAAAAATAGCCGACAGAACCTATAAATGTGCTCACAGAGAGGGTCATGGACATCAGTCCTTATCACAAGCTTTTATGAATTCATGTAACCCTGCGTTTATTACAATCGGTCAACGACTTGGTGCAGCAAACTTTATGAAGTACAGAAAATCTTTTGGTCTTGAAGATAAAACAGGTGTTGATTTGCCTGGTGAATCAATTTCAAGCACACACAACACAACCGGTCTTATGACAAATGTTGAGTTAGCTTCCGAAAGTTTTGGTCAAACATTAAAAATCACACCTATTCAGCTTATTACTGCTATTTCAGCAGCGGTAAACGGTGGCTATTTATATCAACCTCATGTTGTGAAACAGGTACAAGATGCTGACGGAAATGTTAAACAAACAGTTAGTTCAACACTTGTGCGTCAGGTTATTTCAAATGACACCTCAAAGGCAATTTGCCACTACCTTGAAGGCGTTGTAAGTGAGGGTACAGGTAAAAACGCTTATGTTCCTGGTTATAGAATCGGTGGTAAAACAGGTACTGCTGAAAAAACAGATATCGGTACCAAAGAGGGCGAAGCCAAAAAATATATTTGCTCATTCTGCGGAATAGCTCCTGCTGATAACCCTCAAATAGCAATACTAATGCTCATTGATGAGCCTGGCGTTGACAGCCCTTACGGTGGTACATTAGTTGCTCCGTCTGTTGGTAAAATGTTTGAAGAAATTTTGCCTTATTTAGGTGTTTCAGCAAATTATACTGATTCAGAAGCAAAAGACCTTGCGGCATCAACACCAAGTGTTGTAGGAGAATCGGTAGATAAAGCTAAAAAAGAAATAGAGAAAAAAGGACTTATTTACACTGTAATTGGTGGCGGAAAAACCGTTACAGCGCAATCGCCGAGTGGTTCATCTGTTATTCCGTCAGGCGGTAAAGTAGTGTTATATACTGATACTACTGCCAAGAAGAAAAAGGCTAAGGTACCTGACTTTAAAGGACTGACTGTTTCAGAAGCAAATGAGAGGGCAGTCGAAGCAGGTTTGAATATGTATATTAACGGTAACACTTCTGACTCAACAGCTTATGCACAGTCAATTGAGGTGGGCAAAAAAGTTGAAGTTGGAACTGTTATCACAGTAAGCTTTAGAGAAATAGTAACTGTAGAATAAATAAGGAGTTGACTAAAAATATGAAGTTTTCAGAAATTTATAAAGAAAAACCAAGCAATATTAAAGATTTTGAAGTCGCTACTATTTTGTGTGATTCAAGAAAAGTAGTAAAAGACTCTGTATTTTTCTGCATTGTTGGTTCTGTTACTGATGGTCATAAGTTTGCAAAAACAGCTTATGAAAACGGCGCATCTGCAATTTTTTGCGAAAAAGATTTAGGACTTCCTAATCAAATTGTTGTTGATGATACAAAAGCGCTTTATTCTTTACTTTGCGCTAATTATTTTGGCAATCCTGCTAAAAAATTAAAACTTATTGGCGTAACAGGCACTTCTGGTAAAACATCTGTAACTTATATGACTAAAAGCTTGCTTGAAAAGCAAGGAAAAAAAGTCGGTCTTATAGGTACAATTCAAAACATTATCGGCGAAAGTGTTTTACCTGCAAAAAACACAACACCTGATGCTTATGAGCTTCAATCATTATTTGATTTAATGGTGAAAAACGGCTGTGAATATGTAGTAATGGAAGTTTCTTCACACGCACTTGATCAAAAAAGAGTTTATAATCTTGAGTTTGAGTGTGCTGTGTTTACAAACTTAACACAAGACCATCTTGATTATCATATTACAATGGAAAACTATTTGCAGGCTAAACTTAAACTTTTTAAAATGGCAAAAACTGCAATAGTAAATATTGACGATGAATATGCTGACAGAGTTATTGAGGCTTGTGAATGTCCTGTTATTACTTTTTCAACTGAAAGCAATGAGTCTGATTATACAGCAAAAGAGATTAAATATTTGCCTAATGGCGTTAATTATGAATTAGTTACCGATTGCAATATCGGCAGAGTAAAAATTTCAACTCCTGGTATTTTCTCGGTTTATAACAGTATGGCGGCAGGAATTGTCGGTATCAGCATAGGTATTCCTTTTAACGAAGTTGTCTTAGGACTATGCGAAGTATCGGCAGTAAAGGGCAGAGTAGAGCTTGTACCTTGTGATAAGGACTTTACTCCTGTAATTGACTATGCTCATACTCCTGATGAGCTTGAAAATGTATGCAATATGCTTAATAAAATCAAAACAGGCAGATTAGTAACCGTATTTGGTTGTGGTGGCGACAGAGATAAAACCAAAAGACCAATTATGGGTGAAATCGCTGCAAGACTTTCTGACTATGTTGTTGTAACTTCTGATAATCCGAGAAGTGAAAATCCAGGATTGATTATTGAAGACATTTTAGTAGGAATGAAAGGAATTAAAACTCCTTACAAAGTTATTGAAAACAGAGCTGAAGCTATTGAATACGCATTGAAAAATGCTCAAAAAGATGATATAATACTTCTTGCTGGAAAAGGCCACGAAACTTATCAAATATTGGCTGACGGCACAATTCATTTTGATGAACGAGAAGTAATTGCTGAATGTTTGTCAAAAATGTAAAATAACGGGAGGTTGTTGAAATGATTCCTTCAATAGCATCAATAATTGCTTTTTTAGTAACATTTCTTTTGGGATATAAGTTTATTCCATATTTAAAAAAATTACACTTTGGGCAAACTATTCTTGAAATAGGACCAAAATGGCACAAGGATAAGCAAGGTACACCAATAATGGGTGGAATAATGTTTATTATCGGTACATTAGTTTCTGTCATCTTTGCTTTTGTGTTAGCATCTGTTGTAAGAATAGATAGCGTAGAATATTTAAGAGTATTTACGCAACCTAATGGAACTATAAGCTTTTTAGCAGGAATTGTTATGGCTTTATTTATGGCTGCAATCGGCTTTATGGACGATTATATTAAAGCTGTTAAAAAGCAAAATTTAGGCTTAAAAGCTCGTCAAAAAACAGTTTTGCAAGCACTCGTTGCTGCTTGTTATTTGTTAACACTTTATCTTACAGGGTTAAGAACAACTTATATTCCTTTTGTTAATCACCCTGTTAGCGTTGTTTCAGGATTTGGTATTATTTTCTGGCCGTTGGCTTTTGTATTTATTTATGGATTTACAAATGCTGTAAATCTTACCGATGGCGTTGACGGCTTGGCTTCAAGCGTAACAGTAGTAGTTTCACTTTTCTTTATGATAGCTTCTTCTGTTATGTTCAGATTTGAATCGGTTGTAGTTTGTGCAGCACTTTGCGGTGCTTTAATAGGATTTTTGATTTGGAATTTACACCCGGCAAAAGTTTTTATGGGCGATACTGGTTCAATGTTCTTAGGCGGAATGGTTGTAGCAATGTCTTTCTATATTAATTGCCCGATTATTCTTATTTTAGCAGGTATTCTTTATTTGTTAGAAGCTTTATCTGTTGTTATTCAGGTGGCTTATTTCAAAGCAACACACGGTAAAAGATTGTTCAAAATGAGCCCTATTCATCATCATTTTGAGCTTTGCGGCTGGAAAGAGAATAAAATTGTAGCTGTATTCTCATTAGTATCTTTAATTGGTTGTGTTATTGCATTTGTTATTATTAAATTGACATTTTAAATTTTGAAAGGGGAAAAGAGTTTTGACTGAAAAAGCTAAAACTAAAGTTAAAAACAAACGATCGTGGCTGTCTTATTTTAAAAAGACAGGTAATTTTGATTTAACATTTTTCTTTTTAGTAACAGGACTTACAGTAGTAGGTCTTATTATGCTTTTTTCAGCATCGGCCCCTTATGCTGCAAGCCATAGAGGAAGCAGTTATTACTTTATTTTAAGACAATTAGGCTTTGCTGTTTTTGGATTTGTTTTGATGATGTTAGCTTCAAGAGCAGATTATCATATCTGGCAAAGGCTTGTTGGCTTGGTATTTATTTTGACAATGGTAATGCTTATAGGTGTTTTATTTACCACAGCACAAAAAGGTCAGTTTCATCGTTGGCTTGATATTGGTTTGATTAGATTTCAACCATCTGAAATAGGTAAATTTTCACTTATATTGCTTTTATCTTATTTAATTGCCAAAAACCAAAAAAGAATGACTGATTTTAAATATCAAATGTTCTTATTAATGGTAATTGGTTTATTCTGCGGACTTGTTTTAGCAGAAAATCATCTTTCGGCAACAGTTTTAATCTTTTTAATCGGACTTGTATTGATGTTTGTCGGAGGTATGAGCTTGAAGCTATTAGGCGGTATGGGAATTCTTGGTATTTCAGGCTTTTTAATGGCTGTTTTTACTGGCTTAATCAGCTATGCAAGCGATAGAATTAAATATTGGCAAAATCCTTGGCTTGATACTAAAGATAAAGGCTTTCAGACAATTCAATCTTTATTAGCAATTGGTTCAGGCGGTCTTATGGGTAGAGGTATAGGACAGTCTAATCAAAAATATCTTTGGTTGCCAGAACCGCAAAATGACTTTATCTTTTCAGTTGTTTGCGAAGAATTAGGCTTTATCGGTGCTGCTTTAATTATTGTTGGCTTTGGACTTTTGGTCTGGAGAGGATTTGTTATTGCATTAAAAGCACCTGATAAATTTGGTATGCTTATGG
This sequence comes from Oscillospiraceae bacterium, assembly GCA_902781345.1. GTDB lineage: Bacteria > Bacillota > Clostridia > Oscillospirales > Acutalibacteraceae > RUG11462. The sequence continues at coordinate 19,079 of CACZIY010000004.1, forward strand.
CAATCGGTCTTGTATTTCAAGTAGGATTGCAGGCGGTGCTTAATGTTTTAGTTGTAACGAATACAATTCCTAATACAGGTATTAGCTTGCCGTTTTTCAGTTACGGCGGAACTTCACTTGTAATGCTGCTTGTTCAAATGGGAATTGTTTTAAATATTTCCAGAAGTTCAAAGGTTGAAAAAGTTTAGGGGGATTATTATGAATATAGTTTTTGTTGCAGGCGGCACAGGCGGTCATATTAATCCTGCTTTAGCAGTTGCTGGTACTTTAAAGCAAAAGTATCCTGAGGCTGAAATTAGCTTTATAGGCAACAGAACGGGTATGGAAGCTAATTTAGTGCCAAAAGCAGGTTATGATTTTTACCCGATTGATGTTGCAGGCTTTCAAAGAAAAATCACTTTAAACAACATAAAGAGAAACGCAATCGCTCTTTACAGAGTGTTTAAATCTACCTCACAAGCAGGTAAAATATTAGAAAAATTAAAGCCCGATGTTGTTGTAGGTACAGGCGGTTATACTTGCGGACCTGTGCTTAGAAAAGCGGCTAAAATGGGTATAAAAACGGCAACTCACGAGCAAAATGCTTTTCCTGGTATCACCACAAAAACACTTTGCAAGTATGTTGATGAGGTTATGGTGGCAATGCCTGATGCAATTAAAAGATTGCCTCAAGACAGAAAATATACTGTTACAGGTAACCCTGTAAGACCGTCAATTTTGAATACTACCAGACAAGAAGCGAGAGAAAAATTAGGACTTGATAACAGACCTATGATTTTATCACTTGGCGGTTCATTGGGTGCTCGAGCAGTAAACGAGGCGGTTGCCGAAGTTTTGGGCTGGCACGCTAATTCTAAAAAGTATTATCATTTTCACGCTATCGGAAAATACGGTATGAGTTGGATGCCTGATTTAATCCGTTCAAAAGGCGTTGATTATGAAAATTTAGATAATTTAAGAATAACTGAATACATATATGATATGGATTTGTGTATGTCTGCAGCTGATTTAGTAATAAATCGTGCAGGTGCATCAACAATCAGCGAATTGCAGGTAAAAGGAATGCCGTCAATTCTTATTCCTTCACCGAATGTTGCTGAAAATCATCAATTCTACAATGCAAAAACCTTGTCAGATAATGATGCGGCAATTTTGATAGAAGAAAAAGATTTAACAGGCGAAAAGCTTATCCAAGCGGTTAAATCATTAATCGACAACAAAGAAAAATTACAAAAAATGAGTGAAAATGCAAAGAAAACAGCAGTTTTTGATGCTAATGAGCGAATTTGTGAAGTAATTTTAAAGCTAATAAACAATAAATAATAACAAAATTGCCCTTTAATTCATAAAATAAAATGCGTTTGAATTTTTATGATTAGAGGGTGTTTTATTGGAAAGACTTGTTATTAACGGAAAAAGAAAGCTAAGCGGTGAAGTAAAAATTCACGGTGCTAAAAATGCAGCTTTACCAATTCTTTGCGCTTGTGTTTTGTGCGATGAAAAAGTTGTATTACATAATTGTCCAAAGCTTTCCGATATTAAAAACACAATAGAAATTTTAAAATATCTCGGGTGCGAAGTTACAAGAGAAGAAGATACTGTTGAAGTAGTTAACAAAGGTTATCTTAAAGATAGTATTCCTAAAGATTTGATGAACAAAATGCGTTCTTCAATAATATTTTTAGGACCGTTAACCGCAAAGCTCGGCAAAGCAAATTTATGCTTACCAGGCGGTTGTGAGTTAGGACCTCGACCGATAGATATTCACTTAAAAAGCTTTGAAAAGCTTAATGTAAATGTTGTAAAGCAAAGCGGAAAAATTGCTTGCAGTACTGAGAAAATTAAAGGCACTTCGATTAATTTGCCGTTTCCAAGTGTTGGTGCAACTGAAAACATTATGCTTTTAACAGCACTTGGTAACTCAAAAACATTAATACATAATGCTGCAAGAGAGCCTGAAATAATAGAGCTTCAAAACTTTTTGAATAAATGCGGTGCAAATATTTCAGGAGCTGGTGAAAACTGTATTGTGATAAACGGTGTTAAAAAGCTTCACGGTTGCACGCATAGCATTTTGCCTGATAGAATAGAAGCTTCTACTTATATGTCGTTTGCGGCTGCAACAGGCAGCACAATTAGCATTAAAAATATTTGTAATGAACATATTGAGCCTGTAGTTTTTGCTTTCAGAGAAGCAGGTTGCGAAATGCTTTTTGGTGAAAATGAGCTAAAAATCATTGCACCAAAAAGACTGAATAGAATAATGCACATAAAAACGCTTGTATATCCTGGTTTTCCTACTGATTCGGGTATGCCGATAATTGCAATGAGTTGCGTTGCAAAAGGTACTACAATTTTTGAAGAAACGATTTTTCAAAACAGATACAATGCAACATTAGGTCTTAACAAAATGGGTGCTAACATAAAAATTTACGACAGAATTGCAGTTGTAGAGGGTGTAAAAGAGCTTTACGGTGCAGATGTTGAAGCAACTGATTTAAGAGGCGGTGCGGCACTTGTTTGTGCTTCGCTTGCAGCAAACGGAATTACAAAAATAACACAATTACAGCATATTGACAGAGGATATGAAAATATAGAATATAATTTAAGTGTGCTTGGCGCAGATATTAAACGGGAGAAAGACTAATGGAAGAGAAAAGGAATAGAAAAGTTGATTTTACAAAGAAAAAATCTTCTTTAAAGCCTGAAAGAAGAGTAAGGGAAATCAACAAAAAGGATTATAAAGTTGAAGAACAAAAGCCTAAAAAATATATTTCAAAAAAGCGTCGTAAAAGAAGAATGAGAATTCTTTTTACACTCTTGTTGATTTTGGTTTTAGGCTCAACCTTAACTGCGCTTTCATTAACTGTGTTTTTCCCTATAAAAAACATAAATGTAGTGAATAATAAGAAATATTCTACCAAGCAAATTGTATCGGCAATTGGCGTTGTAAAGGGCGATAATTTGTTGCTTGCTAATCAAAGTCGTGCAACAAAGGCTGTAAAAACCAATATGCCTTATATAAAAAGCATTGAATTTAATAAAAAACTGCCTTTTAGTTTGGAAGTAAAGGTAAATGAATATAAAGTCTATTCGCAGATTAAGTATAAAAACAAATACATTGTTGTAGGCGATGACGGTTTGATTTTAGAAGTCAGTGATAAATTCACTAAAAATGCGACTGAAATCAGAGGTGTAAAACCAAAAACCCAAACTATTGGCGAAAAAATTACTTTTGAAGAAGATGAAAAAGAAACAATTCTTCAAAAAACAAATAAAATAATAAAAGCTTTTCAAGAAAAAAATCTTGGAAAAATTACACTTATAAATTACGAAAATATGCATGATATTATGGTAACCTACAGTAACAGAATTGTAATGCTTTTAGGTTCTGACTCGTATTTAGACCAAAAATTAAGCCATGCTAAAGAGGTTTTAGCTTCGAGAAACAATTCTACCGAAACAGGAACTCTTAATCTAAGCCGAATTCCAGGAAGCAAAAATGAATCAAGTTTTATTCCAAGAGAACTCGAAAAATCGGAAATTGCAGGGAAATAATGCTGAATTATTTAAAAAAATCAAAAATAAAGGTTGAAATTATTTGCATATTATGTTAAAATATAACAAATAATGTGTGCAAACAGGAATTTTATATATTTGGAGGATAAAAATTATGAGTATTCCGGTTACTAATGAGATTAACGAAGTTGTTAAAATTAAAGTTGTCGGCGTTGGTGGCGGCGGCGGAAACGCTATTGACCGCATGGTTGACGCAGGCGTTAATGGTGCTGAGTTTGTTGCTATAAACTCTGATAAACAAGCTCTTTTAAAATCTAAAGCTGATGAGAAAATTCAAATCGGTGAAAAATTGACTCATGGTCAAGGTGCAGGTGCTAAACCTGAAATTGGTCAAGGCGCTGCTGAAGAATCTAAAGATGATATCATTGCAGCTTTAAAAGGTACTGATATGGTATTTGTAACCGCTGGTATGGGTGGCGGAACAGGTACAGGTGCTGCTCCTATAGTTGCTCAACTCGCTAAAGATATGGGTATCTTAACAGTCGGCGTTGTTACTAAACCTTTCTCTTTTGAAGGTAAACGCAGAATGGAACAAGCTGAAAAAGGTATTGCTGATTTAGCAGGTCATGTTGACTCACTTATCGTTATTCCTAACGAAAGATTAAAATTAATTTCTGAACAGAAGATTACATTCTTAAATGCATTCCAAATTGCTGATGATGTTCTTCGTTTAGGTGTTCAAAATATTTCTGAGCTTATTAAAATGCCAGCTACTGTTAACCTCGACTTTGCTGATGTATCATCAGTAATGAGAGATTCAGGTTATGCTCATATGGGTGTTGGCTCTGCTTCAGGTAGAGATAAAGCTGAAACAGCTGCTCACGAAGCTATTACAAGCCCACTTATCGAAACATCTATGCAAGGTGCAAAAGGTCTTATTGTCTGCGTAAACGCTTCGCCTGACATCGGTCTTGACGAAGTTTCAGATGCTTCTACAATCATTCAAGAGGCTGCTCACCCAGATGCAAACATTATTTGGGGTATTATGTTTGATGATAAGCTCGAAGATACAATTAAAATCACTGTTGTTGCTACAGGCGCTTCTGAAATGCCTAACCAATCAAAAAGCACAGCTACATTTAATGTAGATACTACTACTGAAGATGATGATTTTTATGATGATGTATCTTCAATATTCAATAAATAATCATTAAATTAGTTTATTTAATTAAATCCGACAAATCTTTGTCGGATTTAATTGTTGTATATAGGTTTTTGGTGAAAATATGGATTGGACAGAGATTTTTGTAAAAGTAAATATTAGCGATATTGATACCGCTTCTGATATTTGCACAATGACTGTGCCTTATGGCTTTTATGTTGAAGATTATTCAAATCTTGAAAATGAGGCGCAAGAAATTGCTCATATTGATTTGATTGATAAAGATTTAATTGCAAAACCTCGTGATAAGGCGATTATTCACATTTATATTGACAGTGAAAACAACCCTAATGACGCAGTTGATTTTATCAAATATCAGTTTGAAACACAAAAAATTGATTGTGAAATCAGTACAGGCAATATTTCTGAACAAGATTGGGCAAATAATTGGAAAAAGTATTTTAAACCTACTGAAATCGGCGATAAATTGCTGATTTTACCTGAATGGGAAGAAAAACCTGATACTAATAGAAAGATTTTGACAATCGACCCAGGAGCTGCTTTTGGCACAGGCACCCATTCAACAACAAAGCTTTGTTTAACTGCAATTGAAAAGTATGTTGAAAAGGGCAATCAGGTTTTAGATATCGGTACAGGCTCTGGCATTTTATCAATCGCTTCGCTTTTAGTCGGCGCTAAATCTTCGCTTGGTGTTGATATTGATAAATTGGCTGTTAAAACTGCTATTGAAAACGGTAAGAAAAACGGTTTTTGTGAGCCTGAGTATAAGATTTTATGCGGCGATTTGGCGGAAAAGGTTACAGGCAAATTTGATGTTTGCATTGCAAATATTGTTGCTGATGTAATTATTCGTTTATGTGAAAATATTGCTGATTTTATAAAAAAGGACGGCTTGTTTATCACTTCTGGAATAATTGATAGCAGGGTTGATGAGGTTAAAGCCGCTATTATAAACGCTGATTTCAAAATAGTTGAAACTTACAATGAAAAAGGTTGGTATTGCATAGTTTCAAAGTATAACGGAGGAAATTTATGCTGATTTATGAGGAACAAAAGCAACGACTAATTGCTTTTGAAGACGAATTAAAGGATTTAAAAGATGCTCTCAATTTAGAAGAAGTTAAAAAGCAACTTTCTGAGCTTGAAACAAAGCAAAGCGAAGAGGGCTTTTGGGACGATGTTGAAAACTCCAAAAAGGTGCTTAAAAAAATCAGTCATTTAAAAGATACAGTAAAAGGCTACGATGATTTAAAAAACGCTTATGATGATACACTTGTTTTAATCGAAATGGCTGACGAGGAAGAAGACGAAAGCCTTATTGACGAGGTTAAATTGGGTGTTGATAAGTTTGTATCAGACTATGAAAGTATGCGCTTGTCAACGCTTTTAAGCGGCGAATATGACTCAAACAACGCTATTTTAACCTTTCATGCAGGTGCAGGCGGTACTGAGGCACAGGATTGGAATGAAATGCTTGTAAGAATGTATACTCGCTGGGCTGAACGCCACGGCTTTTCTGCTAAAATGCTTGACTATCTTGATGGTGATGACGCAGGACTTAAAAGTGCTGTTGTGCTTGTTGAGGGCGTAAACGCTTACGGTTATTTAAAAGGCGAAATGGGTGTTCATCGTTTAGTTCGTGTTTCACCGTTTGACTCATCGGGAAGAAGACATACTTCGTTTGCTTCGCTTGAGGTTATGCCTGAAATTAATGATGATGTTCAGGTTGATATTAACCCTGAGGATTTGAGGGTTGATACTTATCGTTCATCAGGTGCAGGCGGTCAGCATGTAAACAAAACTTCATCAGCAATCAGAATTACTCATATTCCGACAGGCATTGTTGTTGCTTGTCAAAATGAGCGTTCGCAACATCAAAACCGAGACCAAGCAATGAAAATGTTAAAATCAAAGCTTTTAGAAATCAAAGAAAGAGAACATCTTGATAAAATTGAAGATATTAAAGGTGTTCAAAAGGAAATTGCTTGGGGTTCGCAAATTCGTTCTTATGTGTTTATGCCTTATACACTTGCAAAAGACCATAGAACAAATTTTGAAAACGGTAATATCAATGCGGTTATGGACGGAGATTTAGATGGATTTATAAACGCATATTTAAAAGCTAAATCAAAAGGTGAAGTATAAAAAACACGGCTTAATTAAGCCGTGTTTTTGTTTGTAAATTAAAATCTATCTTTCTTTTTATTAGTATCAATTGATTTTCCGAAAACAAAAAATCTTTGATACAAAAATTCGGTTATAAAGTTTAAAATCATATTAATCGCAGTAACTAAATAGCCATCCCATAAAATCACATCAGCAAGGTAATAACCTAACCAAGTAGAAAGAGGTGTAAATACAGCGTAGTAAGCCAACACTTTTAACATAGCAATTGGTATATTTGCAGCGGATTTAAAAGTAAATCGGCGATTAAGTGTAAAATTCCATAAAATTGATAAAATAAGTGCAATAAGATAACTTGGAACATATGATTTAAAAATATGAAGTTCCTTTAACATGGAAAAAGATGTAATTTCAATTATTCCGGCACTTATAGAAAATATTAAAAATTTAACTGCCCTTAGAAATTCTTTCATTATATGTATCCTTTTCAATTAGATAATACTATTATATCAAAAACTCAGAAAAAATCAATATTGATTTTTAAATTGTTTACCTCTAATTCACAATTTTTGGGTTTTGTTGTATTATAATGATAATATCAAAAGAAAGGGTGTTTGTTATGTTACAAAAATTAATGCAATTTATGTTTGGCAGACGAGGAAATGACGAGCTGAATATTTGCTTAATAGTAGCTGCGTTAATTTTAGGTTTTGTAAATATTTTCTTCAGAGTTTTCGGCTTGTACTTGGTTTACAGAGTTGTCTATTTAGTTCAACTCATTTTAATAGTAATGTTTTTTGCAAGATTTCTTTCAAAAAATATTCCTGCAAGACAAAAAGAAAACGACGCTTTTTTGCGCTTTACAGGCAAGTTCAAAAAAAGCAATAATGATTACAATACCGTATATTCAAACGACCCTGTAAAAAAGAGTAAAAATTATAAGTATTTTAAATGTCCGAACTGCTCGGCAAAGCTTCGAGTGCCAAAAGGCAAGGGTAAAATAACAATTACTTGCCCAAAATGCAGAACAAGCTTTAAAGGCAGGTCGTAAATTTAAGGAGGAAAATGTAATGAGTCCGGTACAAAAACAAAGAGAATTATTAGCAAAAAAGGTAATTCAAAATATGCAAGCGAGATTTATGGACGCTTACTATTGCGAAAACAAACAAGAGGCATTAAAAAAAGCTTTAGAGTTAATTGAAGAAGGCTCTACTGTTTCTTGGGGCGGTACTGCAACCGCTAAAGAAATTGGCTTGCAACAGGCTTTAAAGGAAGGCAACTATAATGTGCTTGATCGTGAAAATGCTAAAGAAGGTCAAGATGTTGCCAGAGAAGCATTTTTTGCAGATTATTATATTATGAGTTCAAATGCAATTTGCGATGATGGTCAGTTGATTAACATTGACGGTAACGGTAATCGTTGCGCAGCGCTCATTTTCGGACCAAAAAATGTAATTGTTATTGCAGGTATGAATAAAGTAGTCAGAGGCTATGAAAACGCTTTAAACAGAGCGAGAACAGTAGCAGCACCGATTAATGTTCAGCGTTTTGGCAAGGCAACAGGCTGTTTAAAAACTGGCGTATGTGCTGATTGCAAAACCCCTGAATGTATTTGTTGTAATATTGTTACTACAAGAATTTCACGCCCAGCAGGCAAAATCAAAGTAATTTTAGTAAATGAGGATTTAGGTTTTTAATTATGAAAAATTAACGGACTGTACCAAAAGGTACAGCCCGTTTTTATATATGAAATTATTTCATACCGTTTTCGTAAGCTTCGATCATTTTTTTGACCATTTGGCCACCAATAGAGCCAGCCTGACGAGAAGTTAAGTCGCCGTTGTAACCTTGTTTCATATTTACGCCAACTTCGCTTGCAGCTTCCATCTTGAATTTATCAAGTGCTTCTCTTGCTTGTGGAACTAATGACTGTTTAGACATTCTTTTCACTCCTTTATCAATAAACTTGTTTTAGTTGCGTTTGCATTATTATTTTTAGTAGTTTATTAATAATTATAAATGAAAAATTTTGCCTTTTTAATTATAGATTTTTTTGTGCATTTTCCAAATGTTTTTTGTACTCTTGCTTAACACTTTCGGGAGATAGAATTTTTATTCTACCCGAAAATGATGACAGCCAGCCGAAAAATTGTGGCGAAACCGCAATGTCAACATTGATTTGAAAATGGTCTTGGTCAACTTTCATAATAATATTATTCTTGCCGAATTTATCAATAATTACGCCTGTTAAGTCGTTTTCTGCTAAAAGCTTAACCTTTTCAACATTACCGCCGTACATTGAGAAAAATCGTTTTTCATATTTAGCAATATCGATTTTTTCAAATTCTTTTTCGCCGTCATTTTTCTCATCGGTAATATTGATTTCAAAAATCTTATCAACACGATAGTGCTTGAACATCTGGCTTTCAGTATCAAAGCCCAAAAGATAATAATATTGCTCGCTAAGCATAAGCGCATAAGGGCTTATTTTGTAAATAGCACCGTCTTTTTTGAAAACATTTTTATCAGAAACCGAGTATTTAATATATTTAAACTCGATTTTATTGTGCGAGTTTATCGCAGTTTGAATATTGTCTATTGTTCTGTAAATAGATTCATTCATATTTTTTACTCTATCGGCTACAAATACCTGTCGCTGTAAAGCGGCTGCTTGATTACTGCTACAAAGCGACTCTAATTTTTTAATAAGTGAATTAGATTTTTTAATAGTTAAAAATTTAGAGGATTGAACAGAGTCAACAAGCAGTTTTAATTCGGGCAGTTCAAATTCACGCTCGCCGATAAAATAATAGTTAGAATCGGTTTTTTCAACAATTACATCAACTCCAAAGTTGATAAGACACTCAATGTCGTCATAAAGCGATTTTCTTTCAGCACTAATTCCACGAGCCGCCAACTTTTCGATAAGCTGTTTTGTAGAAAGCTTGTGGTCTTCATCGGTTTCGGTTTCAAGAATTTGCTTTAGGTGCAAAAGTTTTAATTTTTGATAAGGTGATTTTGGCATAACTAACCCTCCTTTTTTAATATATTAACATAAAGCGAAAGTTTACGCAATATATTTGTTAGGAGAATTTTATGTTTGCAACAATAAATTATGAAAAAAGCAAAAAGCGACTAAAAAAGTCAATTAAAATCGAAAAGTTAAAAATAGGGAAGATAGACTATTTAAAAGTAACTGTTTTTAAAGAAATACCTGCTAAAAAAATAGAACGAAAACTCAAAAATAAGGTAGATACAGTGCTGTTATCAAAAAATCTTTCTGACCTTGAATTCAGCAAGTTAAAGGTTTATGACTCAACTGACTTTATTAGAAAAGCATCAGCCTACAGCTTTATTAAAATAATAAAGCTGTCAAAGCTAAAGGCTAACAGTATTTCGGTTTGCGTTGTTGATAAAAAAGGGGAGTTTACTGATTTTGTCAAAGACCTTGTTAATAAGGCTTCGCTAATAAAAGTGATAACGCAAAATGATAAAAAGTATTTAGCGTTATCAGATGAAATTTATGATGAATATGGTGTTCAACTAATCTTTTCCGATGATATAAGCAACTGCGATTTTGGAATAAACCTTGATGTCAGCACCCCGATTATATGGTTTAACTGCGTTAAAAACTATGTTAAAATAACGAAAAACTGTATCAGAATAGGTGCGGGACTTAAAGGCAAAGTTCCAAAAGGAATTTACGAGTGTGATTTTGCTGGTATTTTAAGCGAATATCAAGAATTTAAAAGGCTGAATTTAATCACTGCGGACTGTTTTGAAAGGAACGATTTATTGTACGAAATTAATTGCAAAAATATAAAAAATTTCCTTGACATAGAGTAGAAATGTTGTTAAAATATTATTTGCGAGTTAACTCGTAAATATGCAGGGTTGTCCGAGCTGGCCGAAGGAGCACGATTGGAAATCGTGTAAACCGTCAAAGCGGTTTCGAGAGTTCGAATCTCTTGCCCTGCGCCAAACAAAAAAGCAAGTCATTTGACTTGCTTTTTTGTGTTTTTATAGAATTCTTTTAAGAATAATTCATCTTCCAAAGAAATGTTTTTATTTGAAAAACGCTTTACAAAATAAATCTTTTGTGCTTTTTCAAAGTCTTTAACCTTTTTATCAATTTTATAACCGTCAGTTTTATATCCCTTTTTGTTTAAATAACGAATTGTTAGTTCAAAATAATCTTTTTTGTTTTTTCGTTTTACCTTTAAAGCAATAATCAAAACTACTATTAATACTAAAACTAACAAAATATAAACTAAATAATTGCTACTAAATTCTTCGTTTTTTAAGTAGTTTACTTGAGATTTTGTTTTGTTTTTTTGCTTTTGTTTTATAATCTTTTCTTCATCAACACTTTTAACTTTTACAGAAAGATTATCAGGCAAATTGATTTGTTCGCTGAAATTTGGTGTTGCTTCAAAAGGCAACCAGCCAATTCCGTCTTGATAGTATTCAACCCAAGCATGACAGTTTTTCTCGCTAAGCTCTATGTTTTTATCACCATTTATAATATCGTTATTTGTGATAACATAGCCCTCAACATATCTTGCCGGAATACCTAAATATCTGAAAATTAAAGCGCTAAGCGAGGCGAAATGAACGCTAAAACCTCGTTTTGAATCAGCAAAATTTGAGATGATGTTTGCATAAACGCTATTGTTAATTGCTGATTTATCAACCTTAAAATCACTAAACAATTTTGAAATTTCTTCTTTTGCGTTTTTATATGAATAATGAGTGTTGTTTTTAACAGAATATTTTCCAATTAAACTTTCAATTAACTCTTTATTCTCATTGTTAAGCGAAGTGTAGTTTTTATAAACAAAATCTCTGTAATGCTTTTCTTCGTTCGTTGAAACAGGTTTTAAATTGCTGTAATCAATACTGCTTGCATAAAATGTATATTCTTTATTTAATGCACCGTTTAGCACATTTTTATCGTTAATTGTATTGTTTAAAATGCTTTTATCACAAAGCGAATAGGGAATATACTTATACTTTTTGCAAGCATTGACATTTGTAATTGTGATTTTATTGTTTTGCTTTGTTGCAATTTGAGTTTGCGAATAAAAGCCATTTTTATAAAGTGAATTAAACAAATCGGCTGATTTATAAAGCGTTTTATTATCAATGCTTTGCCATTTGTTGTTTGAAAATTTATCACCGACAAAACCCTTTAAGTAGCAAGCTTCAGGCTTTTGCATTTTAATTTTTAGTGTAGTTTTGTTACTTGGCTTATATTGCTTTAAATTGTTAAAATCGCCGTTTGGTAAAACATTTTCGCCATAAATTTTATTTTCGGCAAAAGAAGAAATCTTTTCATAGCCTTTTGATAAAAACGCAATATTTACATTTGACAAGCTAATTGTAATTGCGACTATTAATACAGTTGAAATAATTATTTTTAAGTTTATTTTTGTTAATTTTTCTTTGTACATTAAGCCAATTAGCGAGATAATCAGCAAAATAATGCCTAAAGGTTTTACTCTTTTAAAATAAATTCCAAATGCGGTTACAGCTGTAACTGTGAATATATAAAGCCAAACGCTTTTAAACTTAATTGCACTATAAAAAATTAGAGTTAAAAGTAAAATTATAAAGATGGTTATATAGATTAAATCGGTTTTTTCGGTTTTGAAAATACTGACAATTGTTAATGTTTTTTCGCCATACAGGTTCAAAACTGCGTTTGTTAAAACCAAAAAACCGTTTATGATTTTTTTGAAAAAAACAAATAAAAAGACAATATTTAAGCCTAAAGGCACAAAGAAATCAATGTTTCGCTTAAATTTTGCCAAAAAACAGGTTATAAGCGAAAAAACAACTAAAAGTAGTGTTGTAATATAACTAAAATCTGCAAAGCAAAATAACACCCCTGAAACGCTTGTCAGAAGCAAGAACAAATTAGTTAGTATGCAATTGTTCTTTTGTGTGTTTTTGCTTACCTTTAACATTTTTTCTCCTAATTAAATACAGATTTTCCCACAACAAATTCAACCTTTAAAATTTCGGGAACAGCAGAGTATAGGTCATCTTCAGTTTCAATTTCAAAAGTGGTAATTTTGCCGTTAATATACACTAAAATTTCTAATTTAACATTATTTTCAACAAATGCAAAACATTTTGAAATAAATTCTTCAGCTTTTTTATCAGCCTGCTTTGCGGTTAATTCTTTATTTAAAAAGCTGTCAAAAACAATTCTTGCTTTTTTCTGCTCATTTTCAACGCCTTGTTTTACAATAAGTTCATCAAGCTTTGATGATAATTTGTGATGAATTCTTTTTATGCTGTCGCCTTTTTGATATTCACGCATATAAGAAATATTGTATAAATCGTTGCCGATTTTTTCGGTTTCAAGCTCATCAAAGTTATTACTGTCAAAATATTCACTCGAAAAATCGGTAGTGAAAATTTCGGGTAAAACGGTAATATAATCGCATTTTTTGCACTCTATTTTTCTAAAAGCGATACCGAATAAATCGTAAACCTTAATACTTTCAACGCTAAAGCTTACTGTTCCGCAAAATGAGCTTTTAAAATCAAAACTGTTTTTTACGCTACCTTTTGGTAAAACACTGTTATCAAATTTTAATACGCTTTGTTCCTTTGTAATAGGATTTTTAATATTCAGTGTTAATTTTACATTAGGGTAAAGTATTTTCCTTTTATTATTCAAAATCAAACTGCATTTGGTTTGTTCCTCTTTGCGAACATTTTTTGGCATACTAAAACTAATCGTAAATTCTGGCTTTACAATTGAGATAAAAACTATGTATGCAAAAGGGAAAAGAAGTGTAAAAGCAAATAAAACAAATAGCGCTAAATTTCCCGTAAAAAGCATTAATAAGAATTCGATTAATAATAAAAAATAAAAAATAAATTTCATAAATTTAGATTTTTGGCATTTCAGTTTGTTCTAATATTTTGTTAATTACCTTTGTATCAGTAGTACCCGAAAGTTTTGCTTGTTTATTTAAAATAATTCTATGAGCACAAGTGATTTCAAAAATATCTTTAACATCGCTTGGTATAACAAAATCTCTTTCGTTTAAAAATGCGGTTGCTTTTGCCATTGCACAAACTGCAATTGCACCACGAGGGCTTACGCCTAATTCAATTTCATCACAATTTCTGGTTTTCTCAACAAGCTTTGTTATGTACTCATAAACTTCATCGCTAATAAATACTTTTTCTACTTTTTCTTGAAGTGAAAAGAAAGTTTTTTCATCAACGACTCTTTCTATATTTTCAATTGAATTATCATTATTTTTTGACTTTAAAATTTCGATTTGCTGTTTAAAATCAGGATAGCCCATTTTAAGCCTTATCATAAATCTATCAAGCTGTGAATTTGGCAAAACTTGTGTACCAGCCGAGCCTGTAGGATTTTGTGTTGCAATTACTGTAAAAGGTGTTGGAAGCTTATAAGTGTTACCATCAACGCTAATTTGCTTTTCTTCCATAGCTTCGAGTAGTGCTGCTTGAGTTTTAGGTGATGTACGGTTGATTTCATCAGCTAATAAAATATTTGTCATAATTGCGCCTTGTTGAAATTTTAACTTTTCGCTTTGTTTATCAAAATAAGAAAAACCTAAAATATCAGAAGGCATTGTATCAGGTGTAAACTGAATTCTTTTAAAGTCTTGTCCAAATATTTTAGAAATTGCAAGTGAAAGAGTTGTTTTGCCGACACCAGGAACATCTTCAAAAAGAATATGACCGCCTGCAAACATAGCTGCAATAGAGTTTTTAATTACATTTTCTTTGCCGATTATTACTTTTTCGGCTTGGGTGATTATTTGTTTGGTTATGCTCATTTTTTAACTACTCCTTTTTTTAGAATAATTACAATGCTTGCAACACCGCAAGCAAAAACAATAATATAAATATAACTTCGATTTTGAAATTGTTGTTCGTCTTTAATTATTTTTTTAACGCCATCAGAAAAATCGTAAAAGGCTTTTTGCGAATTTTTGAAACGATAATAGGAAATTAAAGCGCATAAAGCTTGAGTAGAAGCTAAATTATCAGACTTATTTTGCTCTGAAATATGCTTAAATCCACCGTCTTTGTTCTTAAAACTCATTAGATTTGAAATTAGAGTGTTACCGTTTTTAACAAACTCTTTATTTAAATTAATT
>CACZIY010000005.1 GCA_902781345.1 Oscillospiraceae bacterium
CTGATGCCACAAAAAACATTACATTAACTGCAGATGATATCAAAAATATCACATCAATTTTAATATGGCACAGATATGATTTAAGCGATACCGATATAAATAACGGAATTTATTAAAGAATTTATATTGATGATGTTGTAACAGTAAATGAAGATTTGCAAAATGCTGTGACGGTGACTGTTGACGGCGTTGACAGTACTATAGAGTCAGGTAGTGAATATACTTTTCATAACAGCGATACTAACGGATTTATTGCATATACTGACGGTACAAATCTCTACGATGAGGGCGACTCAGTTGTAATAAGCGAAGATAAAGAATTTACAACCGTTTCAATCGGCGAAGTTACTATGCAAAAAGGCGCTTCTATTCGACTCGGTGAAGTAAATGGTATTAGATTTTACACAACAGTAAACGCAAGTTTGATTGATGATTTAATATCAACTTATGGAGCAGAGATATCAAAAGGCACGCTTATTACACCTATTGATGTTGCAAACGGCAATGAGTTGACTTTAAACGCTTCATATAACAAAGTCGATGTAAAATACACTGCAGATGAGTACTATTCAACAAACACTTTTGTCGGCTCAATTGCAAATATTCAAACTAAAAACAGTTTCAATGCTAATTCTGGCAACTTGGCAAGGGATTTTATCGGAAGAGGTTATATAAAAGTGAAAATCGGTGATTACGAAAAAGAAGTTTATGCTTCTTATGAGAATGATAATGTTTCAAATAATACTCGTTCAATGGCTTATGTCGCTTATCATTATAAAAATGATGAAAACAGCGACTACTCGCAAAAATCGCAAAGCATTAAAAGCAATGTAGATTATTGGGCGAGTTTAAAAAATACTGACGCACTTTTTAATTTGAGTTCAAAGAATTATTTGAATAAAATAAAGATCGGTATAAATACCGGTCGTTCGCTTGATTGTATGATAAACAAAAGCGGTGATACTTATACTGTAGCTGATTTAGAAGCTACAGAGCATAAATATGACTTTATTCAACCGACAGATGCTCAGTTGATTTCCTCCTTTAAGTCAGCAGGATTTAACGCTGTAAGAATGCCTGTAACTTGGTCTGAAGCGATTGGTGATGGTCCTGATTATAAAATAAGCGATATTCTTATGGACAGAGTTCAAGAAGTCGTTGATATGATTTTAGAACAGGACATGTATTGCATTTTAAACTCGCATAATGAGTTTAATTGGCTTTATACAAGAAATACTGATTTAACAAGCATGTACGCAAAATTCACGGCAATGTGGGAACAAATTTCAGAACGCTTTAAAGATTATGACGGCAGGCTTATGTTTGAGGGTTATAATGAAGTTTTGAAACTGCCTGATGATTGGAGCGCAAAACAAAACAGCGACTATGCTGTGGTAAATACTCTTGCACAAAAATTCGTTAATACAGTCAGAGCAAGCGGTTCTAACAATGTGAATAGATTTATAATTGTTAATACTTATGGTGCTTATCTTGGCGAGGATGACATTATAAATTTCACAGTACCAACCGACAGCGCAAAAGATAAGTTAATATTAAATGTTCACTACTACTTTCCTGAAGGTGCATTTGGTACTAAAACAGTTAATATGTCAACGGCATACTCTGATATTGATGCAAAATTCAATATAGTTAAAAATTTGTGGTTAGATAATGGTTACGCTGTTATGATGAATGAGTTTGGTATTGCAACAAACAATACGCTTGAAAATAGAGTTTCTTGCATTAATCGCATAACTCAAAAAGCGACTGAACTTGATATACCAATGTTCTGGTGGGATAACGGTCTTGGCGGATTAGGATTATTTGACCGCTCTTCGTCCCCTTATGAGCAAGTCTACCCAACAATTATTTCAACTATAATGAACAATGTTGAAAGCAGAGGGTAATTTCAAAAAAACTAAAAGCGGAGTTAAAAACTCCGCTTTTTTATATTAAAATAAAAAACTCTTGAAACCAAAAAGATTTCAAGAGTTTGGCAGGGGTAGCAGGATTTGAACCTACGAATGCTGGAATCAAAATCCAGTGCCTTACCGCTTGGCGATACCCCTAAATTTGAACACCTAAAAGATTATAACAGAAAGTTATCAATATTTCAAGTGTTAATTTCAAATTTTTTAAAATTTTTTAAATTCTTTTATCAATTACACCTTTTTGCGACTGATAAAACTGCTCAAAAGTGCCTTCGTCAAGCGCTTTTCTGATTTTTTCCATCAAATTATTATAAAAATATAAATTATGCATAACGCAAAGTCGCATACCGAGCATTTCATTAGCTCTTAGTAAATGACGAAGATATGCTTTTGTATGTCGTCTGCATACTGGACAGTCGCACTCATCATCAACAGGACTTTCGTCTAACATATATTTTGCATTATTAAGGTTAATTATACCTTTGCTTGTAAATAATTGTCCGTGGCGTGCATTTCTTGATGGCATAACGCAATCAAAAAGATCCACTCCCCTACGAACTCCTTCTAAAATATTCATAGGTGTACCAACACCCATTAAATAACGAATTTTATCTTTTGGCGCGTACGGTTCAACCGCTTCAATTACTGAATACATAACTTCGGCAGGCTCACCAACGGCAAGACCGCCTATTGCGTAACCGTCAAGCTCCATTTCGGCGATTTCTTTCATGTGTTCAACTCGTAAATCCTCAAAGGTGCAACCTTGGTTTATGCCGAATAAGAGTTGATTTTTATTTATTGTATCATCAAGTGAATTTAGCCTTTTCATCTCTTTTTGACAGCGTTCAAGCCAGCGAGTTGTACGAGCGCAAGACTCTTTTGCGTAAGAGTAAGGCGCAGGGTTTTCAACACATTCATCAAAAGCCATTGCAATTGTTGAAGCAAGATTTGACTGAATTTGCATACTTTGCTCAGGACCCATAAAAATCTTTTTTCCGTCAATATGCGAGTGAAATTCAACGCCATCTTCTTTGATATTGCGAAGCTTTGCAAGCGAAAACACCTGAAATCCACCGCTATCGGTTAAAATCGGACCCGAAAATCCTGTAAACTTATGAAGCCCACCGAGTTTTTTTACATTTTCATCGCCTGGACGCAAATGTAAATGATATGTATTACAAAGCTGCACTTGACACTTTAAATCCATAAGGTCATAAGCTGAAACTGCACCTTTGATAGCACCGCAAGTCGCAACATTCATAAAAGCAGGTGTTTGAACAGTACCGTGAACTGTTGTAAACTCTCCCCTGCGTGCGTGATTTTCGGTTTTTAATAATTTATAAGACATAATATCTCCTTAACAAATAAACATTGCATCGCCAAACGAGAAAAAGCGATATTTTTCTTCAACTGCTTTTTCGTATGCTTTTAAAACGTTTTTTCTGCCTGCAAGTGCTGAAATAAGCATAATTAGCGTGCTTTCTGGCAAATGGAAATTAGTAATTAATGCATCAAGACATTTAAATTCGTAGCCTGGATAAATAAATATTGATGTATCGTCTTCATCGGCAACGATTTTACCGCATTTTGTCGCAACTGACTCAACTGTTCTGCAAGAGGTTGTGCCAACACAAATAACTCTACCACCATTTTGCTTGGTTTTGTTAATAATATCAGCGGTTTCCTGAGGTAAAACATAGTGCTCTGAATGCATTAAATGATTTTCAATATTTTCTTCTTTTACAGGTCGGAAAGTGCCTAAACCGACGTGTAAAGTTACATAAGCAATATTTATGCCTTTTTCTTTGATTTTTTCAAGCAATTCGTTAGTAAAATGAAGTCCTGCTGTTGGAGCGGCTGCTGAACCCTCATATTTTGCATAAACTGTCTGATAGCGGCTGCAATCTTTTAACTTCTCGTGAATATAATGTGGTAAAGGCATTTCACCGACTTTATCAAGCACCTCATAGAAATTTCCTTTATACGAAAGCTTGATGATGCGGTTACCGTCATCTTTAACATTTATAACTTCTGCTTTTAGTAAACCGTCAGCGAATGTGAATTTACAGCCGACTTTGGCTTTTTTGCCAGGTCCTGCTAAGCATTCCCACTCGTCATTGCCTAAATTTTTAAGTAGCAAAAACTCAACTACTGCACCGGTATCATCTCTTACACCGTAAATTCTTGCAGGAATTACCTTAGTATTATTTAAAACAAGACAATCACCTTTTTGCAAATAATTAATTATGTCATAAAAGTGTTTATTATCAGTTTCGCCTGTTTGTTTATCTAAAATCATTAAGCGAGAATTTTCACGCTTGTGGGCTGGGTGTTGAGCAATTAATTCTTCAGGCAAATTATAATAAAAATCCTGTTTTCTCATATTGACAATCCTTTCAATTTATAGTATAATATTACGGTGAAATTAATATCGGGTAATAGGTACTAAACACTATTATATTGCAAAATCCCCGATATTACAAGAGATTTTTAAAAAATATTTTAAGAAAGGCTGAAATTCATGAAAAAATATAAGGTTGGTATTATTGGTGCAACCGGTATGGTAGGTCAGCGTTACGCATTATTACTCGAAAATCATCCTTGGTTTGAGATTACTGCAATTGCCGCTTCTCCTCGTTCAAAGGGTAAAACTTATTTAGAGGCTGTTGGTAACAGATGGGCAATGCAAAAACCAATTCCAGAAAAAATGAAAGATATGGTTCTTTTTGATGCAACTGCTGATATGGAAGAAATCGCTTCTTTAGTTGATTTTGTTTTCTGTGCAGTTGATATGAAAAAAGATGAAATAAGAGAATTAGAATTTAAGTATGCAAAGCTTGAATGTCCTGTTGTTTCTAACAATTCAGCTAACAGAGGTACTGATGATGTTCCTATGCTTATTCCTGAATTAAACTATGAGCATGCTGAAATCATTAAGTCGCAAAGAAAAAGACTTGGCACTAAAAAAGGTTTTGTTGCAGTAAAATCTAACTGCTCAATTCAAAATTATGTTCCAGCGCTCTTCCCTATTAGCAAAAAATATCATGTTAAAGATGTTTTAGTATGTACATATCAAGCAATTTCCGGCGCAGGCAAAACTTTTGAAAGATGGCCTGAAATGGTTGATAATGTTATTCCTTATATCGGCGGCGAGGAAGAAAAATCCGAGCAAGAGCCACTTAAAATCTGGGGTAAAATTGAAGATGGCAAAATCGTTAACGCTTCACGCCCTAATTTTACTGCTCAATGTATCAGAGTTCCTGTTTCTGATGGTCATTTAAGTGCTGTGTTTGTAAGATTTGAAGATGGCGAAAAACCTGAAATGCAGGAAATGATTGATATTTGGGACAATTTCTCATCTGTTCCACAGAAATTGAAGCTTCCTTCAGCTCCTGAAAAATTTCTACACTACTATACAGAATATGATATGCCACAAGTTAAATTAACTCGTGATACTGATAAAGGTATGGCAGTTCATATTGGCAGATTAAGAGAAGATACACAGTATGATTATAAATTTGTTTGTCTTTCACACAATACACTTCGTGGTGCTGCGGGCGGCGCTGTATTAATGGCAGAATTTCTTGCCGCTAAAGGTTACTTTGATTAATAAATTAATTCAAGAGGTTACAGATTTATGAAAAAAACGATTTTTACAGGTGCAGGTGTTGCACTCGTAACTCCAATGAATCAAGACGGTACTGTAAATTATGAAAAATTAAAAGAAATTATTGATTTTCAAATTGAAAACAGTACTGACGCTATCATTGCTTGCGGTACTACCGCAGAAAGCGCTACAATGTCGCACGAAGAACATAAGCAAGTAATGAAATTTATTATTGATTATGTTAATAAAAGAGTGCCTGTTATCGCAGGTACAGGCTCAAACGAAACATATTTTGCAGCCGATCTTTCGATTTATGCTGAAAAATGCGGTGCTGATGCACTTTTAATTGTAACTCCGTATTACAACAAAACCTCGCAAGAGGGTTTGATTGAGCATTTTAAATACATTGCTGACAGAGTAAATATTCCGATTATCCTTTATAATGTTCCTTCTCGAACAGGTCTTAATATTGCACCTGAAACTTATAAAGAATTATCAAAGCATAAAAATATTGTCGCTACAAAAGAAGCCTCGGGCGACCTTTCTCAAGTTGCAAAAATTAAAGCACTTTGTGGCGATGACCTTGATATTTATTCAGGTAATGATGACCAGATTGTGCCTATCCTCTCTCTTGGTGGTAAAGGTGTAATTTCAGTTCTTTCTAATGTTGCGCCAAAAGTTGCTCACGACATTTGTCAAGAATATTTTGATGGTAATGTTAAAGAGAGTGCAAGATTACAAATTGAGTATTTAGACCTTATTAATAACTTGTTTATTGAGGTTAACCCAACCCCTGTTAAAGAGGCTTTGAATATTATGGGTTACGAGGTTGGCGAATGCAGATTACCGCTTGTTAAACCTACTAAAGAGCATTGCGAAATCATTAAAAATTCGCTTAAAAAACACGGTTTGGTTAAATAAATTTTAAGGATGTGTAACAATGGTTAAATTGCTGCTTGTAGGCGCTTGCGGTCATATGGGCAAGGTTATTGCAAATATTGTTGATAATCGAGATGACAGCGAAGTTGTTTGCGGTGTTGATAAGTTTGGCGATAAGTATGCCGACTTCCCTATTTACAAGGATTTTTCTAATATAAATGAAAATCCTGATGTAATTATTGATTTTTCACACCCATCAGCGTTAAAAGATTTATTGGATTATGCAGTGAATAAAAAAATCCCTGCTGTAATTGCTACAACAGGTCTTTGCGAAGAACATATTGAAATGATTAATACAGCTTCAAAACAAATACCTGTATTCTTTACCTACAATATGTCGCTTGGTGTAAATTTATTAGCAGAACTCGCTAAAAAAGCTACTAATGTACTCTCACATGATTTTGATATAGAAATAGTTGAAGCTCATCATAATCAAAAGATTGATGCTCCGTCAGGCACCGCTTTAATGCTTGCTGATGCTATTAACGAAGAACTCGATAATTCATATAATTACGAATACGACCGCCACTCAAAAAGTGAAAAGAGACCTAAAAAAGAAATTGGCTTGCACGCTATTCGAGGCGGAACAATTGTAGGCGAACACGAAATAATCTTTGCAGGCAGAGATGAGGTTATAAAACTTTCACACTCAGCCCGTTCTAAAGAGATTTTTGCTGTCGGTGCTGTTAATGCGGCAGTTTACCTTAAAAATCAAGATAAAGGTATTTATAATATGTCTGATTTGTTATCAGCAAAATAAAATTTAATGCAAACTAAAACACCTGAATTAAATTCAGGTGTTTTTTATTATACTATAGTGTGCTTCCGCCTTTATTTAACTTATTTTTGACGCTAATACCATTTAATTCCTGTACGCTTTTATTCGCATCTATACACATATAAGCAGCTACTCCTGCAGCCTCGCCTAATTGATTGAGATTTACCATAACTCTTAAAGCGCCGAAAGCAGCAGAATCAGCGTTTAACATTCTGCCGACGGGAATAAAATTCGAAAACTTCTCTTGAACAAGTATATCAAAAGGTACGCTGTAATATTTCAAAACTTCGCTGTTAATTCCCAATTCATCACGCCAGTTGCCTTTTTCTGTTCTTTCGTCTTTTCCAAATAGTGTAACATAAGTTCCATCAAGATACTTAAATGTAATTCCATTGTCGTTTTGATGATGCATATCTATTCTGTATGTGCCTTTTAAAATCACATCGTCATAATTATTTTTTGTTAACAACTCAATCTCGCTTGCTTTAAATCTGGTTTTGTAATGCAAAGTGTCTCTGATACCAATGTTGCTGCATAGTGAAACAAGTTCAATATCAGAATTGCAATACTTTTTGAACATATCGGTAAATGCCTTTGCTTTTCTTCTTCCCTCAATTTCTGCTTTTGTTAAATCAT
Organism: Oscillospiraceae bacterium; assembly: GCA_902781345.1. Lineage (GTDB taxonomy): Bacteria > Bacillota > Clostridia > Oscillospirales > Acutalibacteraceae > RUG11462. Next base: position 7,892 of record CACZIY010000005.1, read on the forward strand.
CAGCGTTTGAACAATCAACATCAAAAATGTGGTTATCTGCTCTGAAAGATATGTTTTTCAAGTTAGGAACAGTTCCATACCAACCCCAATCATCATCTAAGCCAAATTCTTTGCCGTGGTCAGCAATAACTTGCGAAATATTACAGTCATCAGTATTACCTTGAATATAAAAACATGAGGTTGGCGGTTGCAAATAATCATATTTATAGCTTTCAAGCCCAATATCACGAGCAATATCACCATCACCGCTGGCGTCAATAAAGAATTTTGCTTGAATTGCACCCACACCATTCTTATTATTTACAATTACAGCATTAATCTTGTCTTTTTCTGTGATTACATCTGAATAATAAGTATGTAAAAACAATTTTATATTGTTTTCATTAGCCATTTCATCAAGCAAACAAGCAAGTCTTGCAGGGTTAAATCTACATCCAACAGAAACGTTGTTTTCAAAAACCAAAGCATTCTCTCTTAAAAGTCTTTGTTCAAATTCATCAGTTAGGCCTGCAATTACCTGTTCTTTATAATCGGTATCAAACAAACTGTGCCAAATATTCACAAGTCCTGCAGTTGCAGTACCTCCAAGACAGTTATTTTTCTCAATAACTACTACTTTTGCGCCGAGTCGTGCCGCTCTGATTGCGGCAAAAAGACCTGTGCAACTGCCGCCTAAAACACAAACATCTGCTTCATATATTATCGGAATTTCTTTTTTTGGCTGAGAAATAAAAGTCATATGCGCACCTCAAAATGTGTATTTTAATTATAATAACATTTTTCAAACAAAAAAACAAGCAGTTTTTAACTGCTTGTTTTAAAATCATTTCATTATTGCGCCTTTATCAGCACCGCTAACCAAGCGAGAGTAACGATATAACCAACCTGATTTAATATTAGGCTCTGGTGCAACATATTTTGCTCTTCTGTTTGCTAATTCTTCTTGAGAAACATCAACATTTATTGTTGCATTTGGAATATCAATTTCAATAATATCGCCCTCTTCAATAAGTCCGATATTACCGCCGTCAGCAGCTTCTGGAGAAACGTGGCCGATTGAAGCGCCTCTTGAAGCGCCTGAAAATCTACCGTCAGTAATTAAAGCAACAGTTTTATCAAGCTTCATACCAGCAAGCGCTGATGTAGGGTTAAGCATTTCACGCATACCAGGTCCACCTTTTGGTCCCTCGTATCGAATTACAACAACATCGCCGTCGTGAATTTCTGAAGCGTAAATCGCTTTAATTGCCTCATCTTCGCTGTTAAATACTCTTGCAGGGCCTGAGTGCTTAAGCATTTCAGGTGCAACAGCACTTCTTTTTACAACGCAACCATTTTGAGCAATGTTACCCCATAAAATCTGAATACCGCCTGTTTGGCTGTATGGGTTATCAATTGGTCTGATTGAGTTAGTATCTTTAATATAAGCACCCTCAATATTTTCAGCAATTGTTTTGCCTGTAGCGGTAATAAGTGATAAATCAATCAAGTTCTTTTTAGCAAGCTCTGCTTGTACCGCAGGAATACCGCCTGCATTATTAAGGTCTTGCATGTGTGTTGGACCTGCAGGTGCTAAGTGGCATAAGTTAGGCACTTTTTCGCTTGTTTCATTAAACAATTTCAAATCAAGCGGAACACCAGCTTCATTAGCGATTGCAAGTAAATGCAAAACGCTGTTTGATGAGCAACCGAGTGCCATATCACAAGCGAGTGCGTTTCTGATTGATTTTTCATTGATGATTTGGCGAGCTGTAATGCCTTTATTAACCAAATTCATAATAGCCATACCTGCGTGTTTAGCAAGAGCAGTTCTTGCAGAATGAACTGCAGGAATTGTACCATTACCTGGTAAAGCAATACCGAGCGACTCACAAAGGCAGTTCATACTGTTTGCAGTGTACATACCTGCGCAAGAGCCACAACCTGGACAAACGCCTTTTTCGCACTCATCAAGCTTACACTCATCAATAATGCCCGCTTTATAAGCACCTACAGCCTCAAACATTTTTGAAAGGCTTACTTCATCACCATCATAAGAACCTGCAAGCATAGGGCCGCCAGAACATACTACAGCAGGAATATCAAGACGAACTGCACCCATAACCATACCAGGAACGATTTTATCGCAGTTTGGAATAAGAACAACACCGTCTAATTGATGAGCCATAACCATAGTTTCAACGCTGTCAGCAATAAGCTCACGAGAAGCGAGAGAATACTTCATACCGATATGACCCATTGCGATACCGTCGCAAACACCGATTGCCGGAATTAATACAGGTGTGCCACCTGCCATTCTGACACCTGCTTTAACGGCGTCGGCAATCTTATCGAGATGAAAATGACCGGGTACAATTTCGCTATGAGCTGAAATTACGCCGATAAGCGGTCTTTCCAACTCCTCTTTAGTGTAACCCATTGCATAAAACAAAGAACGGTTAGGTGCACGCTCTGCGCCTTTTGTTACATTGTCACTTCTTAAATTCATAAAGGTTAATCCTTTCTTTAAAACAAAGGCTGACTAATTTTAAGCCAGCCTTATATCTTTAAAATTATTTTTTGAGCCAGCTCATCATTTGACGAAGTTCAGCACCAACTTTTTCAAGTAAGTGCTCGCTTTCTTTACGACGAGTTGCTAAGAATTTAGCTTTTCTGCCTGATGAGAATTCAGACATAAACTCAGAAGCAAAAGTACCATCTTGAATTTCAGATAAAACTTTCTTCATTTCTTTGCGTGTATCTTCAGTAATAAGTCTCTTACCTGTTCTGTAATCGCCGTATTCAGCAGTATTTGAAATTGAGTATCTCATCATAGCGAAACCACCGTTGTTGATAAGGTCAACGATGAGCTTCATTTCGTGAATACACTCAAAGTAAGCCATTTCTGGTTCGTAACCAGCTTCTACTAATGTATCAAAGCCTGCTTTCATAAGCTCTGTTACACCACCGCAAAGAACTGCTTGCTCACCAAAGAGGTCAGTTTCAGTTTCTTCTCTGAATGATGTTTCAAGAATACCTGCTCTGCCTGCGCCGATACCACTGGCATATGCCAAAGCATAATCCTTTGCTCTGCCTGAAGCGTCTTGATATACAGCGATAAGGCTTGGTACACCTTTACCCTCAAGATACTGACTTCTTACAGTGTGGCCAGGACCTTTTGGAGCAATCATGATAACATCGATATCTTTTGCTGGTTTGATGAAGTTAAAGTGAATATTAAAACCGTGAGCAAAGCAAAGAATGTTACCCTCTTCCATATAAGGAGCTACTTGCTCATTGTAAATGTCAGCAGCGAGTTCATCAGGAACAAGCATCATAACAACGTCAGCAGCTTTAGCAGCTTCAGGAATTTCCATAACTTTAAGTCCTGCTTCTTCTGCTTTTTTCCAGCTTGAAGAATCTTTACGAAGACCTACAATTACATCTACTCCGCTTTCATTTAAGTTTTGTGCATGTGCATGGCCTTGGCTACCGTAGCCCATAATAGCAACAGTTTTGCCGTCAAGTAAACCTAAGTTACAATCTGAATCATAGTATTTTTTAATCATAATAAAAACTCTCCTTTTGTTTTTAAAATTTTACTTAATTAATTCTACATCGCCGCGTTGCATTGCGGTAACGCCTGTTCTACATACTTCCAAAATTTCATAGCTTGAAAGTATTTCCAAAAAACCATCAATTTTGTCAGGCTCGCCTGTAAGTTCAAAAACCATACTGCCTTTTGATAAATCGATTATCTTTGCTTTATATATTGTCGCAATTTCTCTCAAAGCAGTTCTGTTAGATTCATCTGCTTTAACTTTAATAAGCAAAAGTTCCCTGAGTAATGACGATTTTTCTTCAAGTTCAAAAAAGCCTTTAAATTCGTGAATTTTCTCAGTTTGACGCTTGATTTGAATAAATTCGGCTTCATTACCTTTTGTTGTAATGGTAATTCTTGATAAATTTTCATTATTAGTTGCCGAAACAGTCAAACTGTCGATATTAAAGCCTCTTTGGCAAAATAACGAGGAAATTCGAGCAAGTACGCCCTCGTGGTTTTCAACTAAAATACTGATATATCTTTTACTATCCACAACTATTCCTCCTTATTCATTTATTGTATCGTTAACAGTCTTGCCTGCAGGAATCATAGGTAAAACTCTTTCTTCCCTATCAATTCTGCAATCAATCCAAACAGGACCGTTACAATCTTTTGCTTTTTCGAGTGCGGCTTCAAATTCTTCATTGGTTTCACAAACAAAGCCTGTTCCGCCGAAGCCTTCGATAACCTTTTTATAATCTGTTACTCTTTCTGGCTCTGATGAAGAAAATCTTCTACCATAGAATACCGCTTGCCATTGTCTAACCATACCAAGTACAGCATTGTTAATTATAATGCTGACAACAGGAATGTTGTAAGAAACTGCTGTGCAAGCCTCATTCATATTCATGTGGAATGAGCCATCACTTGTAATGTGATAAACTCTTTTTGCTTTACCGCCGATAGCAGCACCAATAGCAGCACCGTAACCATAACCCATTGTACCAAGACCACCACTTGTTAAGAAGTGATTAGCTTTTGTATGATTAAGGTATTGAGCAGCCCACATTTGATGTTGACCGACATCGGTAGCAAAATAATCGTTTTCATCAGCTGATTTGTTAAGCACATCAAAAATAGATTTTGGAGTAAGTTTATTCCCTTTTTGTTCAGGAAGTTTTACTTTCCAGGAATTAATCTTTTCAATCCATTCCTTATGTTCATTTTGTTTAATAAGCGGTAATAAAAGCTCAAGCGCAACCTTTACATCACCTATAAAGCTATAATCAACCTCAACATTTTTATTAACTTCGCTTTTATCAATATCAATATGTATTATTTTAGCTCTTGAAGCGAAAGCCTTTGTATTAAGTGCAACTCTATCGGAAAATCTTGTACCGACAGCGATAAGAACATCCGCTTTGTCAACCGCTTTGTTAGCATGAACATTGCCGTGCATACCCAAAATACCAAGATTAAGCGGCTCATCATAGCGCAAAACGCCCGAAGCCATAATTGTGTGAGTAGCAGGAATATCAGCCTTTTTAATAAGCTCAAATACTTCGCTCTCTGCTTTTGATATTTTAGCACCGCCACCGATAAACAATACAGGTTTTTTAGCACTGTTAATAACACTTGCTATTTTGGTTAAATCGTACTCTTTACCGCTGTGTTCTTCAACCTTGTGTTTAGGTTTTTTATATTCTGTTACTGCTGCAGTAACATCTTTAGGAATATCGACAAGTACAGGACCAGGTCTGCCAGAAGAAGCAATTTTAAAAGCGCTTCTCAAAGTATCAGCCAAATCCTCAACATTTCTGACTACAAAGTTATGCTTTGTAATCGGCATTGTAATACCTGCAATATAAACCTCTTGGAAACTATCACGACCTATAAGCGAGTTGCCGACATTGCCAGTAATGCAAACCATAGGAACGCTGTCCATATATGCGGTAGCGATACCTGTAACCAAGTTTGTAGCACCAGGACCGGAAGTAGCAATTACAACACCCGTTTTTCCTGTTGCTCTTGCATATCCGTCAGCTGCGTGTGCTGCGCCTTGCTCGTGAGCAGTCATATAATGATTAATTTTATCTTGATTTTTATACAAAGCGTCATAAATGTTTAAAACAGCACCGCCTGGATAGCCGAAAACAGTATCAACGCCTTGTTCTAAAAATACTTGTACTAATATTTCTGAACCGTTTAATTTCATACTACTATACCTTCCTTATTTTTCTGCAACTACATCTACTTCGACAAGAACATTTTTAGGAAGGGTTTTGACGGCTACGCAAGAACGAGCCGGTTTGTTTGTGAAATACTGACCGTAAACTTCATTAAAAGCAGCAAAATCGCCCATATCAGCTAAGAAACATACAGTTTTAACTGCCTTATCAAGCGATGAGCCAGCTTCTTCTAAAACTGCTGAAAGATTTTTGCAAACTTGATGAGTTTGTTCTTCAATAGTTTTAGCTTCAACAGCACCACTCGCAGGATTAATAGCGATTTGACCTGAAGTAAATACTAAATTTCCTGTAACAACAGCCTGTGAATACGGGCCGATTGCATCAGGAGCATTTTTTGTATAAATCTTTTCTGCCATTTTTGTTTCTCCTTTTATACCAAATGAAATCCTGCATCAACTAATGCATTTTCAACTTGTTTAATATGTTCAAAGTTCTTAGTTTCCATTTCAATTGTTAAAACACAATCATTTACATTAGAACCTTTACCTGCATGTTCGTAGTTAACTGAAACTACATTTGCACCACAAGAAGCAATAATACTTGAAACATCACGAAGTTGTCCAGGTTTATCCATAAGTTCAATAGACAACTTACAAAGTCTTCCTGTTCTCAAAAGACCTCTGCTGATGACTCGTGAAAGAATAGTAACATCTATATTACCGCCTGAAACGATACATACTGTGTTTTTATCTTTAACAGGTACTTTATCAAACATTACTGCTGCTACTGAAACTGCACCTGCACCCTCAGCAGTAAGCTTTTGCTGTTCAATAAGCTTTAAAATTGCTGCTGAAATTTCGTCCTCCGAAACAGTAACAATTTCATCAACATACTTTTTGCAATATTCAAAAGTGTTTGCGCCAGGTTCTTTAACTGCGATGCCGTCTGCAATTGTCGAAACCTTTGGTAAAGTTAAAATTTTATCTTCCTCCAAAGAGTTAACCATTGACGGAGCGCCTGCGGCCTGAACACCGTAAACCTTAACATCAGGACGAAGTGTTTTAATTGTATAAGCAACACCAGAAATAAGTCCGCCGCCACCAACAGGAACTACAACTGCCTGAACATCAGGATTTTCTTGTAAAATTTCAAGTGCAATTGTGCCTTGACCTGCGATTACAGCTTCATCATCAAAAGGATGAATAAATGCCAAACCTTTTTCATCACGAAGTTGTAACGCTTTATGATAAGCGTCATCATAAACACCTTTTACCATTTCAATTTCAGCGCCGTAGTTACGAGTTGCCTCAACCTTTGAGATAGGTGCGCCTTCAGGTAAACAAATAATTGATTTAATTCCGTTCTTAGTTGCTGCTAATGCAACGCCTTGAGCGTGATTACCAGCAGAACAAGCGATAACGCCTTTTTTCTTTTCCTCATCGCTTAACTGCGAAATTTTAAAAGCAGAACCTCTTACCTTAAAAGAACCAGTAACCTGCAAATTTTCAGGCTTAATGTATAAATCAACATCTTCTTTAATATTAGGAGCGTGAATTAGTTCAGTATTCCTAATTACATCTTTTAAAGCAAAAGCCGCCTGATACACAGTTTCGAGTGTTATCATTTTTTCACCTTCTAAATTATTACTTCCTTATATTATCGCATATTTTGTCGCCAATTTCAATACAAGAAATGATTTTTTCTTGTAAATTTTCACTTTTTATGTCAATTGTACGATAATTTTCGTTCAAAACAGCGTCTACAGCCTGCTCAATTGCGTCTGCTTCCTTTGCCATATCAAAAGAATAACGAAGCATCATAGCGGCTGAAAGTATTGTTCCGATTGGATTAGCTATGCCTTTTCCTGCAATATCAGGTGCAGAGCCGTGAATTGGCTCATACATACCAAGCGTTGTTTCAGAAAGGCTTGCTGAAGGCATCATACCGATTGAGCCTGTAAGCATACTTGCTTCATCAGACAAAATATCGCCAAACATATTTTCAGTAACAATTACATCAAATTGACCTGGATTTCTGATAAGCTGCATTGCGCAGTTGTCAACAAGTACATCTCTGTACTCAACCTCAGGATATTCTTCAGCTAATTTATGCATAATTTTACGCCAAAGCTTTGAAGAATCAAGCACATTTGCTTTGTCAACTGATGCTAACTTTTTATTTCTTTTCATAGCGGTTTCAAAACCGACTCTGCCTATGCGTTCGATTTCGCTTTCGCTGTAAATCATTAAATCCGAAGCTGTGTCGCCCTCAGTTTTATGTTCACCGAAGTAAATACCGCCTGTAAGTTCTCTTACAATCATCAAATCAATACCGTTTTCAGTACACTCTTCTTTTAACGGACAAGCACTTGATAACTGTTTAAACATTTTAGTAGGACGAAGATTAGCAAAAAGACCAAGTTCAGCTCTAACCTTTAAAAGTCCTTTTTCAGGTCTTACTGCTGGGTCGCAAGTATCCCATTTTGGACCGCCTACGGCACCGAGCAAAACGCTGTCGCTTTGTTTGCAACGTTCAATTGCTTCATCAGTAATAGGAACACCATATTTATCAATAGAGCAACCGCCCATATCAAGATAATCATATTCAAAGGTATGACCGAATTTTTCAGCAACAACATTTAATACTTTTATTGCTTCGTCAACTATTTCAGGACCAATTCCATCGCCTTTTAAAACTGCAATTTTCTTATTCATATACTCTTCTCCTGTTAGTTTTTAATAGAATTCAATAAACCGTTTTTAGCGATAATTTCTTTAATAAACGGTGGGAAAGGCTGAGCCTTAAACTCTTTACCGCTTGTTACATTTGTAATAACACCGTTATCAAAATCAATTTTAACCTCATCTCCGTCTGCTATTCCCTCAGAAGCCTCAGGACATTCTAAAATAGCAAGACCGATATTTATTGAGTTTCTATAAAAAATTCTTGCAAAACTTTTTGCAATAACGCAAGCGATACCTGACTCTTTTATAGCGATTGGTGCGTGTTCACGAGATGAGCCGCAGCCAAAGTTTGCACCACCAATCATAATATCGCCTTGTTTTACTTTATTAACAAATTCTTTATCTATATCTTCCATACAATGTGAAGCTAATTCTTTATGGTCGGCAGTGTTTAAATATCTTGCCGGAATAATTACATCAGTATCAACATTGTTGCCGTATTTATGAGCAAAACCATGTGCATTCATATCAGTTCCTCCTTATAAACTCTTTGGGTCGGTAATATAACCGTTTATTGCTGTCGCAGCAGCAACTTCTGGGCTTGCGAGATAGATTTTTGAAGTAACATGACCCATTCTGCCAACAAAATTGCGGTTTGTAGTTGCGAGAGCTACTTCATTTTCTGCTAAAATGCCCATATAACCGCCAAGACAAGGACCGCAAGTCGGAGTAGATACTGCACAGCCTGCATCTATGAAAATATCAATAAATCCGTCTTTAATTGCTTGCTTGTAAATAGTTTGAGTTGCAGGAATAACAATACATCTGATTCCTTTTGCTATATGCTTACCTTTTAATAATTCAGCCGCTGCTTTAAGGTCAGAATATCTACCGTTTGTGCAAGAGCCGATTACTACTTGGTCAACCTTAATATCTGATAGCTCAGTAGCATCTTTAGTATTTTCAGGTAAATGCGGACAAGCGACTGTTGAATTAATTTTTGACAAATCAATTTCAATTACTTCATCATACTCAGCATCATCATCTGCTTTAAATACTTTATAATCGTGTTGTTTGCGTTCGTTAACATATTTAAGTGTAATTTCATCAACATCAAAAATACCGTTTTTAGCGCCTGCTTCGATAGCCATGTTGGCCATACAAAGTCTGTCATCAATTGAAAGACTTTTAAGTCCTTCGCCTGTAAACTCCATAGATTTATATAAAGCACCGTCAACGCCGATTTTACCGATAATATAAAGAATTACATCTTTTCCAGAAACTAATGGCTTTAGCTCGCCTTTAAGCTCGAATTTTATAGCAGACGGAACCTTGAACCAAGCTTCGCCTGTTGCCATACCTGCTGCCATATCAGTACTGCCGACACCAGTTGAAAAAGCACCTAAAGCTCCGTAAGTACAAGTATGTGAGTCAGCGCCGATAACAATGTCACCAGGCACTACAAGACCTTTTTCAGGCAATAAAGCGTGTTCGATACCCATATCGCCGACATCAAAGTAGTTTTCAATATCATATTTGCCTGCAAACATTCTGCATTGCTTTGTTTGCTCAGCTGCTTTAATATCTTTATTAGGAACAAAATGGTCCATTACCATTGCAATTTTTTTGTTATCAAAAACACCGTCAAATCCGACTTTATTAAATTCATTAATTGCAACAGGAGTTGTAATATCATTGCCTAAAACAAGGCTTAATTTTGTTCTTATTAATTGACCTGCTTCAACTTTTTCAAGACCTGCACCATGTGCTAAAATCTTTTGAGTCATTGTCATTCCCATAGTTTTTTCTCCTTAATTACTGTTTGTAGAACGGTTTACAGCAGCAAACAACGCTTTAATAGAAGAAGTGATAATATCGTTGTGAACGCCTACACCCCACTCTGTGTTGCCCTCAGAATCAGTAATACCAACATAAGCCACTGCTTTTGAGGTTGAACCTTTTTCAAGAGCGTGTTCTGCATAAGAAAGGTTTTCAATATTAGTGCCGAGTTCCTTGCTGAGCGCCTTGCTTACAGCATCTAATCGACCATTGCCCTCACCTGCAAGAATTTTTTCTTCACCGTTAATAACTGCAGTTAAAACTGCCTTGAATTTTTCATCTTCTAAACGAGCAAAGTGTGCATCAACATACTCAATAGGAGTATTAACATTAACAAAGTTTTGTTTAAATGCATCATAAATTTCATTAGGCAACAATTCTCTGTGCTGTTCATCAGAAATACCTTTAATGAAATAACTTACCTTTTCACAAAGTACTTTTGGTAATGTGTAGCCGTAGTTTTGCTCAAGAACATAACCAATACCACCTTTACCTGATTGTGAGTTAATTCTGATAACATCTGTTTCATATTTTCTGCCAACATCAGTCGGATCAATCGGCAAATAAGGAACTGTCCATTGTTCTTCGTTATTATCCTCTTTAAAGTGCATACCTTTTGCTATAGCGTCTTGATGAGAGCCAGAAAAAGCAGCAAATACAAGTGCGCCGGCATATGGAGTTCTCTCATACACTTTCATTCTTGTAACTCTCTCATATGTTTCGCAAATTTCAGGCATATTCGAGAAGTCGAGTTTAGGGTCAACACCGTGAGTGTACATATTCATAGCAAGTGTGATAATATCAACATTACCTGTTCTTTCGCCGTTACCGAAAAGTGTACCCTCTACCCTGTCAGCACCTGCTAAAATACCAAGCTCAGTATCAGCAACGCCACAACCTCTGTCATTATGAGGATGAAGTGAAATTTCAACAAATTCACGATATTTAATGTTTTTCGACATATATTCAATTTGATTTGCATAAATGTGTGGCAATGATAATTCAACAGTAACAGGAAGATTTAAAATTACAACATTGTTTTCATTTGGTTGTAATACATCAAGAACTGCGTTTGAAATCTCAAGAGCAAATTCAGGCTCTGTTCCTGTGAATGACTCAGGAGAATACTCAAATCTAAAATTACTACCGTATTCTTTTTGTAATTTTACGATTAATTCTGCACCTTTAACCGCAATATCGATGATTTCTTTTTTATCTTTTTTAAATACCTGTTGGCGTTGCGCAAAAGATGTTGAATTGTAGAAATGTACAATTGCGTTTTTGCAACCCTCAAGGCTTTCAAAAGTCTTTTTAATAATATGTTCTCTTGCTTGTGTCAAAACCTGAACAGTAACATCATCAGGAATTCTGTCTTCCTCAATAAGACGACGCAAGAAGTTATACTCAGTATCAGAAGCAGCAGGAAAACCTACTTCAATTTCCTTAAAACCTAATTTAACAAGCAAATCAAAGAATTCGAGTTTTTCCTCAATGCTCATAGGAATAATCAAAGATTGGTTGCCGTCTCTAAGGTCAACCGAACACCATTTTGGCGCTTTCTCTATATATTCCTTTTTCACCCAATCATACTCCACTTTCGGAGGATTGAAATATTGACGTTTGTATTTGTTTGCGTTCATAATAAATAAATCCTTTCATAGATTGGCTTTTTACAGTGTTAGAATATCAAAAAAGCCCTCGTCTTTTATATAAAAAGACGAAGACTGAAACTTTAAATTCTCCGCGGTACCACTTTTTTTGGTTAAAAACCCACTCAATTCAGCACTGATTAATGCCTACTTCCTGTAACGGTGAAGCTCCGTCTTTCATACTCGAATAAATCTTTCTGTCCGCCACTCAAGGGAGAGACTTGAATTACAACACGCCGATGTCTTGCATCAACCGACAACTTTCTGTAGGCGAAAACTTGTAACCTTTACCCCTATCACAGTGTTTAAATTTTTCATTTGATACAATTATATTAAAATCAGCATTATTTGTCAACAGTTTATGGCAACAAATATTTATTACAAATCAGGTTGCTTTTTGTGCAAAATGACGATTTAATAAAATTAGGTATCTAAAATAGTAATTATGTGCTATAATATAAAGCAAAAAAGGAGGGTTTTATATGTCGTATAATCTAAAAGAAATAAACAATGATTTAAACTCATTAATTATTTTCAAAAATTTAAAATACTCCCCTGCCTTTCAAGCTCTTATGAGGCTTAACGGTGATTATAATGTAGTAAAATCATACAGTGAATTTATTTCTTCAATTATATCTAATAACCTTAACTTTACCGAATATGTTAAAGATTTGGTTTTTACTGATGAAAACATTTATACCTCCTTAATTTGCAATAAAAAAGATGTTGACTTTTTAAAAGAACAGCTTGATTTGGAATTATCTAAGATTTATAAAATCTCTACATTAAAAAAATCAGATTTTCCTGAACAGGTTATAAATAACTTTAGAATTTTTCCTACATACAGTGAAGATTTTTCAAACGAGTATTTTGAAAGAATAAAAACTATTTCAAAAACAGGCTTTGGCGTTTTTGCTAATAACTATGTTTTCCATGTTGATAATAACGGCGATTTAAAAGCCACAGAAAGCTATAATATACGAAAGCTTAAAAACATTTATAGTTATGACAGAGAGCGTCAAAAGGTTATTGAAAACACTAAAGCTTTAGTTGAAGGCAAGCCTTGCTGCAATGTTTTGCTTTATGGTGATGCGGGTACAGGCAAATCAAGTTCAATTAAGGCAATTGCAAGTGAAAACTTTAAAGAGGGACTTCGTTTAATTGAGGTTGAAACCTCACAAATCACTACAATTCCTGATATTGTTTCAAAGCTTGCTAATAACCCTTTAAAATTCATTATATTTATTGATGATATTACTTTTTCAAGTGATGACCCTAATTTCTGTGCGTTAAAGACAATTCTTGACGGTAACTCAAAAGGATTGCCAAGTAACGTTTCTGTTTATGCAACAAGTAACCACAGACATTTAATTAAAGAAACTACTTCAGACCGTGAGGGTGATGTTGTTAACGCAAATGATAATATTCAGGATATTATGGGCTTATGTGCTCGTTTTGGTCTTTGCATTACATTTACCAAGCCTGACAGATATCAGTTTGCTGACATTGTTACCTCTCTCGCTGATGAAAAAGGCTTAGAATATAACAGAGACAAGCTTTTAATTAAAGCTGAAGCATACGCAATCAGAAACGGTGGCAGAACACCAAGATGTGCAGGCCAATTCATAGATTTAGTTTATTCCGGAATAGAAAAAATTTAATAAACACAATATACAGTATAAAAATGCTTGACATTTTAAAAATTTATGATATAATAGTCAAAATGGCAAAAACAAGAAAGGATATGGCAAGATGAATTTAGTCCTCAAAAATGCGAATGTTTTCACAGCGAATAAATTCCAAAAGGCGAATGTTTTTATTCGTGATGGATTAGTGTTTGAAATTTCCGAAAATTCTTGTTTTTCAAATTATACTGTTATTGATTTAAATAATTGTTTTATTATTCCCGGTTTCGTTGATGTACATGTTCATCTTCGTCAGCCGGGTTTTTGTTATAAAGAAACAATTAAAAGCGGAACTGCGGCTGCGGCTCACGGAGGATATACAACTGTTTGCTCAATGCCAAACCTAAACCCTGTTCCTGACAGTTTAGAAAATTTAAAAGTACAAACTGATATTATTGAAAAAGATGCTTTAATTAATGTAATACCTTACGGCTCAATTACAAAAGGTGAAAACGGCGAAGCTCTTTCTGATATGGATGATTTAGCACCTTTTGTTGTTGCTTTTTCTGATGATGGCAAAGGCGTTCAATCTGATGAAATGATGAATAAAGCAATGTTAAAAGCTAAAAACCTTAATAAAATAATCGTAGCACATTGTGAAGATAATACATTATTAAAAGGTGGTTATATTCACGATGGTGAATACGCAAAAGTGAATAATCACAAAGGTATATGTTCTGAAAGTGAATATAAACAAATAGAAAGAGATTTAGAGCTTGTAAAACAAACAGGTTGTAAATATCATATATGCCACATTTCAACAAAAGAAAGTGTTGATTTAATAAGAAAAGCAAAGTTGGACGGGCTTGATGTTACTTGTGAAACCTCCCCTACCTATCTTTTATTAAATGACAGTATGTTGCAAGAAGACGGCAGATTTAAAATGAACCCGCCTATTAGAAGTGAGCAAGACAGACTCGCTTTAATCGAGGGTATTAAAGACGGCACTATTGATATGATAGCAACAGACCATGCACCTCACAGCAAAGAGGAAAAATCAAAAGGACTTGAAAAATCTGCAATGGGCGTTGTAGCACTCGAATGTGCATTTCCGCTATTATATACTTACTTAGTTGAAAAGAATATTATTACAATTGAAAAACTAATTGAGCTTATGCATTTTAATCCTAAAAAGAGATTTGATATATCGGGCGGATTACAAGTCGGTGAAAGAGCAGATTTATGTGTTTATGACTTAAATGCAAAGACTAAGGTTAACCCTGATGAATTTTTATCAAAAGGAAAAAGCACACCTTTTGAGAATTATGAAATAGATGCTAAATGTAAAATGACTATATGCAAAGGAGAAATAAAATGGCAAGAGAATATGATAGAAAAATAATTCTTGAAAACGGTGAAGAATATTACGGTTTCGGCTTTGGTGAGAATACGCAAAGAGTTTGTGAAATCGTATTCAACACCTCTATGGTAGGTTATCAGGAAATTGTTTCTGACCCATCTTATACATATCAAATGGTTGTTATGACCTATCCGCTTATTGGTAACTACGGCGTTGCTGATGATGATTTTGAAACAAAAATACCAACTATCGGCGGTCTTATTGTAAGAGAATACAATGATAACCCGTCAAACTTCCGTTATACAAAAACACTTTCGGAAATTTTAGAGGAAAATCATATTCCGGGTATTTATGGCGTTGATACCAGAAAAATTACAAGAAGTATCAGAGATTTAGGTAGTCGTAGAGTTTTGATAACAGATGTTAACACTTCGCTTGAAGAAGGTCTTGAAATTATCAAAAACACACCTGTGCCACACGATGCTGTTGAAAAGGTAAGCTGTCAAAAAAGATGGTATTCAAGAACTTCTAATCATAGATTTAATGTAGTTGCAATCGACTGCGGAATTAAGTTAAATATTATTCGTTCACTTAATGCGCATAGTTGTAATGTTACAGTTGTACCTTTTAACACAAGCGCTGAAGAAATTCTCGCTATGAATCCTGACGGAATTTTCTTGTCAAACGGTCCTGGCGACCCTGAAGATGTAACAACTGTTATTAATCTTGTTAAAAAGTTAATCGGCAAAAAACCAATCTTTGGAATTTGCCTTGGTCATCAAATGATTTCGCTTGCATACGGTGCTAAAACATATAAATTAAAATTTGGTCACAGAGGCGGCAACCACCCTGTTAAAAACCTTGAAACAGGTAAAATTGAAATTACCAGCCAAAACCACAGTTACGCTGTTGATTTTGACAGCATTAAAAACACTAAGCTTACTGCTACTCACATAAACATTCTTGACAATACTGTTGAGGGTGTTGAGTGCAAAGAAGACAAGGTGTTCTCGGTGCAATATCACCCAGAAAGCGCACCCGGTCCGCAAGACAGCATATACTTATTTGATAAATTTATAAAAATTATGGAGGAGGACAAAGATAATGCCTAAAAGAAGCGATATTAAAAAAGTTCTTGTTATAGGTTCAGGCCCTATTGTAATCGGTCAGGCTGCTGAATTTGACTATGCAGGCACACAAGCGTGCTTAGCACTTCGTGAAGAAGGCTATGAGGTTATTCTTTGTAACTCCAACCCTGCTACAATTATGACTGATACTACCATTGCTGACAAAGTTTATATGGAGCCTTTAACACTCGAATATGTAGCAAAAATTATTAGATACGAAAGACCTGATGCGTTAATTCCAGGTATCGGCGGACAAACAGGTCTTAACATTGCAATGCAGCTTCAAAAGAAAGGCGTTTTGAGAGAATGTCAGGTTGAGTTGCTCGGTACTTCTTCTGAAAGTATTGAAAAAGCCGAAGACAGAGAGATGTTTAAAGAGCTTTGCGAAGAAATCGGCGAGCCTGTTTTACCGTCAATTATCGCAAATTCTATGGACGAGGCTATCAGTGCTGCAGAAGAAATTGGCTACCCTGTTGTGCTTCGCCCTGCATTTACGTTAGGCGGCACAGGTGGCGGTTTTGCAGATAATGAAAAGGAATTAAAAGAAATTGCTAAAAATGCTTTAAAGCTCTCCCCTGTTCATCAGGTTCTTGTTGAAAAAAGCATTAAAGGCTATAAAGAAATTGAGTACGAAGTAATTCGTGATAAAAATGATACCGCAATTACTGTTTGTAATATGGAAAATATCGACCCTGTCGGTATTCACACAGGCGACTCAATTGTTGTTGCGCCAAGCCAGACACTTACAAACAAAGAGTATCACCTGCTTCGTGATAGCGCATTAAAAACAATTCGTGCATTAAAAATCGAGGGTGGTTGTAATGTTCAATTTGCACTTGACCCTGAATCATTTAACTACTACTTAATTGAGGTAAACCCAAGAGTTTCTCGTTCATCTGCGTTAGCATCTAAAGCAAGTGGTTATCCAATAGCAAGAGTATCTGCAAAAATTGCTGTAGGTATGACACTTGATGAAATTCAAATTGCTAATACACCAGCATCTTTTGAGCCGACACTTGACTATGTTGTAACAAAAATGCCGAGATTTCCGTTTGATAAATTTGCTACTGCTTCAAACAAGCTTTCTACTCAAATGAAAGCAACAGGCGAAGTAATGAGCATAGGCAGAACAATTGAAGAAAGTCTTTTAAAAGCAATTCGTTCGCTTGAAATTGATGTAAACTATAACCACATTTTCTTGAAAAAATTTGATAAGTTTACAAGAGAAGAATTAGTTGAATACATCAAAACAGGTACTGACGACCGAATTTACGCTATTGCTGAGCTTATGTGGCACGGTGAAGATTTAGGTGTTATCTGGAATGCAACAAAAATTGATATGTTGTTCCTTGACAAAATCAAAAACATTGTTGATTTTGAAAAAGAATTAATCGAAAACAAATTTGATGTAAATACTCTCAAAGAAGCGAAGAAAATGGGCTTTTCCGATACATTTATCGCTAAGCTTTGGGAAACTACAGAAATTGATATTTATAATCTTCGTAAAAAGGAAAACATTGTACCAGTTTACAAAATGATTGATACATGTGCAAGCGAGTTTGAAAGCTATATTCCATACTTCTACTCAACTTATGAAGATGAAAACGAATCAATCGTTTCTGATAAAAAGAAAATTATTGTTTTAGGCTCTGGCCCTATTCGTATTGGTCAGGGTGTTGAGTTTGACTATTCAACAGTTCACGCTATCAAAACAATTAAACAATCAGGTTATGAAGCTATCATCATTAACAACAACCCTGAAACAGTTTCTACTGATTACACTTGTTCTGATAAACTTTATTTTGAGCCGTTAACACCTGAAGATGTTATGAATATTATTGACCTTGAAAAACCTTATGGTGTAATTACTACACTCGGCGGACAAACAGCAATTAATCTTGCTCAGCCTTTGGCTGACAGAGGCGTAAACATCATTGGTACTGACTGCGCCGCAATTGACAGAGCTGAAAACAGAGATGCTTTTGAAAAATTACTTGTTGACCTCAAAATTCCGCAGCCAACAGGTAAAGCGGTTACGAACATCGAAGAAGGTATCAAAGTAGCTAAAGAAATCGGCTACCCTGTTTTAGTTCGCCCATCATTTGTATTAGGCGGTCGTGCTATGCAAATTGTTGCTGATGAAACAGGACTTCGTCAATACTTAAAAACAGCAGTTGAAATTGATGAAGATAAGCCTGTTTTAGTAGATAAATACATTCAAGGTAAAGAAGTTGAAATTGATGCAATTTGCGACGGTAAAGATGTATTTGTGCCAGGAATTATGGAATTAGTTGAAAGAACAGGTATTCACAGCGGTGACTCAATCAGCGTTTACCCTGTATTCAGCATTTCTGATAAGGTTAAAGGCACAATTCTTAAATATGCTAAAAAATTAGGTCTTGGAATTGGAATTATAGGTCTTTATAACATACAATTTATCGTTGATGAAAATGATGATGTTTACATTATCGAGGTTAACCCTCGTTCGTCAAGAACTGTTCCATTCCTCTCAAAATCTACAGGCTATTCACTCGCTGATATCGCTACAAATGTAATTTTAGGTAAATCGCTCAAAGAGCAAGGTATTTTTGATATGTACCCACAAGAAAAAGAACGCTGGTATGTAAAAGTTCCTGTATTCTCATTCAGCAAAATCAGCGGACTTGACGCTTACCTCTCCCCTGAAATGAAATCGACAGGTGAAGCAATCGGTTATGATGACAGACTTAACCGTGCTTTGTACAAAGCGTTACAAGCTTCTGGTATGCACTTGCAAAATTACGGCACAGTTTTGGCTACAATCGCCGATAATGATAAAGAAGAAGCTTTACCTTTGATTAGAAGATTTTATAACTTAGGCTTTAATATCGAAGCCACAAAAGGTACTGCTAACTTCTTAAAGAAAAATGGTATAAGAACACATACACTTGCAAAACTTGGCGAAGGCAGCGAAGAAATCTTAGATAATATGCGTCAAGGCTATGTAAACTATGTAATTAATACAAGAGATGTAAATTCAGTTCAAGGTGAGTCTGACGGTTTTGAAATTCGCCGTTGTGCAGTTGAAAACAATGTAACTATGTTTACTTCTCTTGATACAGTTAAAGTTTTAATTGATGTTTTGGAAGAAACAACATTCGGTATTTCGCCGATAAACGCTTAATTTAAGGAGATTTTAAGTGAAACAAGAAATATTTGAAATAGTTTCAAACAAAAAAATAGCTGAAAACATTTATGAAATGGTGCTTTCGGGCGATACTGCTGAAATAACAAAACCAGGTCAATTTATAAATATCAAATTAGAAGGATTTTTTCTTCGCCGTCCTATATCCGTTTGTGATTTCAATGAAAACACTATAACAATTATTTATAAGGTTGTAGGAAACGGCACCGAGTTTATGGCTGAATTAAGTTCAGGTGATAAGCTTGATGTTTTAGTGGGACTTGGAAACGGTTTTGATACTACTAAATCTGGCGACTGCCCTGTTTTAATCGGCGGTGGAGTTGGTGTTCCTCCTATGTATAACCTTTGCAAAGAATTAGTTAATGAGGGTAAAGAAGTATCGGTAATATTAGGTTTTAACACTAAAAAAGAAATCTTTTACGAAGAAAAGTTTAAAAGTTTAGGTGCAAAAGTTTATGTTACTACAGCTGATGGCACTTACGGCACAAAAGGCTTTGTAACAGATGTGTTAAAAGATTTAGAATATTCATATTTTTACACTTGCGGTCCGCTACCAATGTTTAAAGCAATTGAAAGTATTGTTAAAACAAGCGGTCAGTACAGTTTTGAAGAAAGAATGGGCTGTGGCTTTGGCGCATGTATGGGCTGTTCTTGCAAAACTAAATATAAAAACATCAGAATTTGCAAAGACGGACCTGTTCTTGAAAGAGAGGTAATTGTATGGTAGATTTAAAAGTAAATTTATGCGGTTTACCTCTTGATAATCCTATAATTCCAGCAAGTGGCACATTTGGTTTTGGTTATGAATTTGCTGAGCTTTATGATATAAACTGCCTTGGTACATTTTCATTTAAAGGCACTACAAAAGAGGCTCGTTTTGGCAACCCAACACCTCGAATTGCCGAAACACCAAATGGTATGATAAATGCTGTTGGTTTGCAAAATCCAGGCGTTGAAAAGGTTATTAGCGAAGAATTGCCAAAACTAAAACAATGCTTTAATAAAAAAGTTATGGCAAATGTAAGCGGTTTTTCGATTGAAGATTATGCTTATACTTGCGAAAAGTTAGATAAAGAGGAACAAGTAGGTTGGCTTGAAGTAAATGTCAGCTGCCCTAATGTTCACGGTGGCGGAATGAGTTTTGGTACTTCACCAGAAATGGCAGCTGAAGTTACAAAAGCGGTTAAAGCAGTAACTACTAAGCCTGTAATTATCAAGCTTTCGCCTAATGTAACTAATATTGCTGAAATTGCAGTTGCTTGCGAGAATGCTGGTGCTGACGGAATCAGTCTTATAAATACACTTTTAGGTATGCGAATTGATTTAAAAACTAAAAAGCCTGTTATAGCAAACAAAATGGGTGGTTTTTCGGGTAGTGCAATTTTGCCTGTCGCACTTCGTTGTGTTTATCAGGTATATGAAGCGGTAAAAATACCGATTGTTGGTATGGGCGGTGTTTCAAGTGCCGAAGATGTTATTGAAATGATGTTAGCAGGCGCTACTGCGGTACAAATCGGCGCTGCAAATTTAATAAACCCGTATGTTTGCCGTGATATCATAAAAAATTTACCGACTGTTATGCAAAAGTATAGAATTAACAGTTTAAAAGATATTATAGGAGGAGCGCATTAATGGGTAAAGATGTTATAGTTGCTTGTGATTTTTCAAGCAAACAAGAAGTAATGACTTTTCTCGATAAATTTAAAAATAAAAAACCGTTTGTAAAAATCGGCATGGAACTTTTTTATGCAGAAGGTCCGCAAATTGTTCGAGAAATTAAACAAAGAGGACACAAAATCTTCCTCGACTTGAAATTACACGATATTCCTAATACAGTCAAAAAATCTATGGCAGTGCTTTCTCGTTTAGATGTTGATATGTGCAATCTTCACGCTGCCGGCACAAAATCAATGATGCAAGCAGCGATTGAGGGACTTACTCGTCCTGACGGTACAAGACCGATTTTAATTGCAGTTACTCAATTAACTTCAACCTCACAAGAAAGAATGGAAGAAGATTTGCTTATAAAAGAACCTATTGATAAGGTTGTAATGCACTATGCAAAATGTGCAAAAGAAGCAGGACTTGACGGCGTTGTTTGCTCACCGCTTGAAGCGCAAAAAGTGCATGAAACTTGTGGAAAAGAATTTTTCACAGTAACACCTGGTGTTAGATTTGCTGACGGTGAAATCGGCGACCAAGTAAGAGTTACAACTCCTGAAAAAGCGAAAGAAATCGGCTCTGATTACATTGTTGTAGGTAGACCAATCACACAAGCTGATGACCCTGTAAAAGCATACGAAAGATGCTTAAAGGAGTTTTGTGATTAATATGAAATCAATTAAGACGATTTACTTTGGCGACAGCATTATGGCTTCTGACGGTAAGCCTTATCATTATGACAATGAAAATAATCATGATGATTATCAAAAAATTGCTCGTGGCTACCCTACCTTGCTTAATGAGCAATTAGGTTTAGTTAATATAGGCAACTACGCTGTTGGCGGACAAACAATAAGGCAACAATTAGATATTATTTTAAAACAAGATTTAAAAGATGCAGATTTTTGCTTAATTGCAGTCGGAATAAATGATTTTAGCGTTGGTACCAAAATTGGTACATTGCCAAAATCAACCGATACTGAATTTGATGTTGACACCTTTTGCGGTGCTTACTGCAAAGCGTTAGACCATATTTTTAAAAGCAATCCTAACATCAAGGTTATGCTTATGACTCCACTTCACAGAGATACCTTGAGAAGAAAGCCACCAGCAAGACAAAGCGGCATTGATACTGTAATCAACGGTAACACTGTGCTTGATTATTCAAACGCTATAAAACGAATAGGCGAGTTTTTCTCTTGTCCTGTTGTTGATATGTATGCAAAATGCGGATTAAATCGCTATAATTTACCTTTATATACATTTGAGGGTGTTCACCCTACAAATGCTGGTTATGAATTTATTTTCCCTGTATTAAAAAATGCAGTGAAATCTATACTCTTTTAAAGAAAGGCAGAAATAAAATGGATAAATTAATTGCTAAAGATTTGTTATCAATCGGTGCGGTGTTTTTCCGCCCAAATGAGCCTTTTACATGGGCAAGCGGTATTAAAAGCCCAGTTTATTGCGATAACAGACTTACTCTTACCGCTCCAAAAGTCAGAAATGATGTTGAAACTTCTCTTGCAAAAGTTGTTAAAGAAAATTACCCTGAAGCCGAAGTTTTAATGGGTACATCTACAGCAGGTATCGCTCACGCTGCAATCACGGCGCATTTGCTTGATATGCCTATGGGTTATGTTCGTTCTGGGAACAAAGACCACGGCAGACAAAATAGAATCGAGGGCAAACTTGAAAAAGGTCAAAAAGTTGTTGTTATTGAAGATTTAATTTCAACAGGCGGCTCTGTAATTGATGTTGTTGACGCTTTAAGAGAAGCAGGAGCAGATGTTCTCGGTGTAGCAAGCA
Source organism: Oscillospiraceae bacterium (assembly GCA_902781345.1). Classification (GTDB taxonomy): domain Bacteria; phylum Bacillota; class Clostridia; order Oscillospirales; family Acutalibacteraceae; genus RUG11462. Next base: position 30,543 of record CACZIY010000005.1, read on the forward strand.
TTTTTACTTACGGTATGCAAAAAGGCATTGACAGACTCGCTGATGCTAATGTAAAGAATATAAGCCTTACAAACTTTGACTGCATTGCAGAAGTTGCAGCACAAGAGGGCTATATTGAAAAAGAAGATATTGAGAGACTTATTAAATTCAGAAACAACCCATCTGATGAAAGTTGGATTGGTAAATAATTTCTAAGGAGTAGAATTTATGGAAAACAGATTTGACACTCAACTTTTAATTGAAGGCCACGACCTTGACGAAGACGATATTCATGATTATATACTTGAACATTTCAAAGGCGATTGTCTTTTAGCAGTCGGCGATGAAGATTTAATCAAGATTCATTTTCACACTGATAAACCTTGGGAAGTGCTTGAATACTGCTCTTCGCTCGGCGACATTCACGATATTGTTGTTGAAAATATGGAACGCCAAGAAAAAGGCTTGAAAGGATAACACTATGAAAAGCGTTATTAATATTCTTGATTTATCGGTTGAAGAACTTCAAAAACTGATTGATACTGCAAACGATATTATCAAAAACCCGACTAAATACTCTGAAATTTGCAAGGGCAAAAAGTTAGCAACATTATTCTTTGAGCCATCAACTCGTACGCGCCTTTCATTTGAGGCTGCTATGTATGAACTCGGCGGAAATGTACTTTCAATGTCTGATGCCGGAACATCATCGGCGGCAAAGGGCGAAAGCGTTGCTGATACTGCAAAGGTTATAAGTTGTTATGCTGATATTATTGCAATGCGCCACCCAAAAGAAGGTGCGCCTTTAGTTGCGGCAATGAACGCTGATATTCCTGTAATTAACGCAGGCGATGGCGGTCATAATCACCCTACTCAAACACTTGCAGACTTGCTCACAATTTACCGTGAAAAAGGTGGATTTGACAACCTAACAGTAGGTTTTTGTGGGGACTTGAAATTCGGAAGAACTGTTCACTCATTAATCGAAGCTTTATCACGATATAAAAACATTAAGTTTGTTTTGATTTCGCCTGAGGAACTTAAGCTCCCAAGTTATATTAAAAAAGATATTATTCAAAAGAATAATTTTGAATATCTTCAAACAACCGATTTGCAAAGCGTTATGCCTGAGCTTGATATACTCTATATGACAAGAGTTCAGCGTGAAAGGTTTTTTAATGAAGCTGACTATTTAAGATTAAAGGACAGCTACATTTTAACCCCTGAAAAATTGCAAAACGCTAAAAAAGATTTGTCAATATTACATCCTCTTCCTCGAGTAAACGAAATTTCGGTTGCAATTGATAAAGATGAGCGTGCTTGCTACTTCAAACAAGTTTTATATGGTAAATATATGCGAATGGCACTTATATTAATGCTTTTGGAGGTGCTTTGATGAATATAGATTCAATTAAAAACGGTATTGTAATCGACCATATTACAGCAGGTAAAGCATTAGAGATTTATAATTTTTTAGGTCTTGAAGCTCTTTCTTGCTCGGTTGCAATAATTAAAAATGCACCATCCAAAAAATTAGGTAAAAAAGATATTATTAAAATTGATTCTGATTTTGATGTCGATATTGATATTTTAGCTTATATTGACCCTGACGCTACTGTAAATATCATAAAAGACAGCAAATTAGTTGAGAAAAAGAAGCTTAAATTACCTGAAAAAATCACTAATGTAATTAAGTGTAAAAACCCTCGTTGCATTACCACGACTGAGCAAGAGCTTCCGCATATATTCAAACTCACAGACAAGCAAAACCGCATTTACAGATGTGTTTATTGCGAGTCTAAGGCAAAATAGGAAGTGCAGCTTTGACAGAATTTGACTTAAATATATTAAATTGGATATATAAAAACCTAAAATGCGATTTTTTAGATTTTTTAATGCCAATAGTGACGCATTTAGGCACAGGCGGTGTTTTTTGGATAGTTATTGCGATTATCCTGATTATTACTAAAAAATACCGAAGAACAGGCATTATAATGCTTGCTGGTATGCTTTTAGGTCTAATAATCGGCAACTTAATAATAAAGAATGTTGTTGCAAGGACAAGACCTTATGATATTAACACAAATGTTAAACTATTAACTTCAAAACCTTTTGAGTATTCGTTCCCGTCAGGACATACTTTAGTTTCAGTTATTAGCGCTACTATTCTGACTTTAGCTTCTAAAAAATTCGCTATTTTTGCAATTCCAATCGCATTGCTTGTAGCATTTTCAAGGTTATATCTATATGTCCACTTCCCGACCGATGTTTTGGGAGCAATTATTTTAGGTGTTGCAATCGGTGTATTTACTTTCTTTTATGCAAACAAAATTATGGATAACAAAAAACTTCGCAGATAATACTGCGAAGTTTTTTAATTCTAAATTTAACTAATAGGCTCAAAATCAGCAGCACCGTGTTTACAAAGTGGACAAACAAAGTCATCAGGTAACTCATCACCCTCATAAACATAACCGCAGATTTTACAAACAAAGCCTTTTTTCTTTTCTGCTTGCGGTTTTGGCTTAACATTATTTTGATAGTAAGTATAAGTTATAGACTCAATATCAGAAACTGTTTGTGCCTCAGTTACATCACAAATAAACATACCGTGAGTGCCAAGGTCAATATAATCAGTAACTTTCAAAGAAATATAAGCATTAATATATTTCTTTAAAACTGCTAAGTTGTTTTCCGAGCGATTTGGCGTACAATCGGCAAATTTATCAACATCTTTACCGCTTGCAAAACCAAATTTTTCAAAAATACTAAATGGTGTTTCAATTGTAAGACAATTCACATTCATTATCTTTGTTTCCTTAATAACATCATGCGAATAGTTTTGTTTGTTTACTGTAACAGCAACCTTTTGCGGTGTGCTTGTTACTTGTATAGGTGTGTTAACAATAAGACCGTTGTCTTTTTTGCCGTCATTTGTAGTTACAACATAAAGTCCGTAACTGATTTTAAACAACGCTTTGTTATCAATATTATTTGCAGATTTCATAAGCTAATTCCTCTATTTGTTTTATGTTTTCATCACTTAATGCCGATTTAATTGTTACAGTTGTATCGACAAACTCCAAATTTTTACTCTTTTCAAGCATACCTTTCATATATTTTGCAGCGGCAGGCGCCCAACTTCCGTTTTCGATTAAACCAATCTTTTTGTTTTGAAAGTTACGCTCTGTCAAACTATCAATAAATGTTTTCATAAATGGGAAAATCTCAGCGTTATAAGTGGTTGTCGCTAAAATTATTCTGCCGTATCTGAAAGCATCTTCAACAGCCTCAGCCATATCGCAACGAGCAAGATCATTAACTGCTACTTTAGG
>CACZIY010000006.1 GCA_902781345.1 Oscillospiraceae bacterium
ACGAAAACGGTACTTATCAGTTTTCTTTGGGTACTAACGGTCTTGGTCTTTGTTCAACTCAATATGCTTCAAAATATATGGATGTTGAAATTAAGCGAGATGGCTTTAAATATACACTTCATTTTGAAAAGGGTAAAAATATCGGCGGCTTGCAAAAAGAGCCATATGCAGGTAAAGATACGGGCACAAAAACACATTGGTTGCCTGATGATGAAGTATTTACCGATATTAAAATTCCTTATGATTATTTTGAAGATATTTTAACTCGTCAGGCGGTTGTTAATGACGGACTTGTTTTTGTACTCAAAAATCAAGTATCTGCTTCAAAATTTGAAACCAAAGAGTTTACTTACAAAAACGGTATTTTAGATTATATCAATGAAACAGTAGGCGAGGAATTGGGCTTTATTGATACACTTTTATGGCAAGGCGAACGCAAGGGTAGAGATAGAGCAGATAAGCCTGAATATTTAGTTAAAATGAATGTTGCACTCAACTTTTCTAACAAGGTGCAAAAGAAAGAGTACTATCACAATTCAAGTTATCTTGAATACGGTGGTGCACCTGATAAAGCGGTGCGTTCTGCATTTGTTTCACAGTTTGATGCATTTTTCAAGCAGAACAATAAATATAACAAAAATGAATCAAAAGTATCTTTTGCTGATATTGAAGAATCGTTAGTGCTTGTTATTTCGTCTTTTTCAAACCAAACTTCTTATGAAAACCAAACTAAAAAGGCGATAACAAACAAATTTATTCAAGAAGCGTTAACCGATTTCTTGAAGCATAATCTTGAAGTATTCTTTATTGAGAATAAAGAAAAAGCCGAAAAAATCGGCGACCAGATTTTGATTAATAAGCGTTCAAGAGAGCGAAGCGAAAAAGAGCGACTCAACATTAAGAAAACTTTGCAAACAAGTAACGATATGGCTTCTCGTGTGCAAAAGTTTGTTGATTGTCGTTCTAAAAACACCGAAGAGCGTGAACTTTATATAGTTGAGGGTGATTCGGCGTTAGGTTCTGTAAAACTTGCTCGTGACCCTGAATTTCAGGCGGTTATGCCTGTTCGAGGTAAAATTCTGAACTGCTTAAAACCTGAATATTCTAAAATTTTCAAAAGCGAAATTATTGTTGATTTAATGAAAGTACTCGGTTGCGGTGTTGAAGTTAATTCAAAAACCAATAAAGATTTATCGACATTCGACCTTGAAAAATTGCGTTGGAACAAAATCGTTATTTGTACCGATGCCGATGTTGACGGGTTCCATATCAGAACACTTATTTTAGCGATGATTTATCGCCTTACCCCAACACTTATTAACAAAGGCTATATTTACATTGCCGAAACTCCGCTTTATGAAATTACCACAAAAGAAAAAACTTATTATGTTTATGATGATAAGGAAAAAGGCGAAGTGCTTAAAAAAATCGGCAATAAAAAATATACTTTGCAGCGTTCAAAAGGTCTTGGTGAAAACCAACCTGATATGATGAATTTAACTACAATGAATCCTGCTACAAGACGACTTATAAAAGTTATGCCTGAAGATGTTGAAAAAACAATGCAAATGTTTGATGTGCTTTTGGGCGATAATATTACAGGCAGAAAAGAGCATATTGCAAATGAGGGTCATAAATTCCTCGAATTTGCAGATATTAGTTAAGATTTTTAAAACAAAAATTATAATAAAAGGTGATTTTTTTGGCGAAATCAAAGAAGAATAAAGACAGAAGAATAATTTTAAATCCTGAACAGGTAAATGCGTATATTGCAGGGTCGGGTACTGTTGTAAATCAACCTATTACTTTAACCCTCGAATCTAACTTTATGCCTTATGCTATGAGCGTAATTGTTTCTCGTGCAATTCCTGAAATTGACGGATTTAAACCATCTCACAGAAAGCTCTTGTACACTATGTACACAATGGGCTTGCTTAACGGACCGACTATTAAATCGGCTAACATTGCAGGTCAGACTATGCAGCTTAACCCTCATGGTGATGCTGCAATTTACGATACTATGGTGCGTTTATCGGAAGGTAATGAGGCACTTTTGCACCCTTATGTTAAATCAAAAGGTAACTTTGGTAAAGCGTATTCAAGAGATATGGTTTGTGCAGCTTCTCGTTATACTGAGGCAAAATTAGCACCTATTGCATCGGAACTTTTCAGAGATATTGATAAAGATACTGTTGATTTTGTTGATAACTATGATGCAACCAAAAAAGAGCCAACTCTTTTGCCTGTTACATTTCCATCGGTACTTGTTAATGCGAATACAGGTATCGCTGTCGGTATGGCAAGTTCAATTTGCCCGTTTAATCTAAAAGAAATTTGCGAAACCACAATTGCCTATATTTATGATGAAAATTGTGATTTAACTGAAACACTTTTAGCACCTGATTTTCCGCTTGGCGGTCAACTTCTTTATAATAAAGAAGAAATTGAAAATATCTACAAAACAGGTCGAGGCGGTTTTAAAGTAAGAGCAACTTATGAATACGATAAATCGCAAAATTGTATTGATATTAAGCAAATTCCGCCTACAACCACTACCGAAGCGATAATCGAAAGAATTATTGAACTTTCAAAACAGAAAAAAGTTACTGAAATTAACGATGTTCGTGATGAAACAGGTCTTGAAGGTCTTAGAATTACCATTGATTTAAAACGAGGCGTTGACCCTGATAAATTAATGTTAAAACTTTATAAAATGACCACTTTGCAAGATACTTTTTCTTGTAACTTTAACATTTTGATAAACGGCAGTCCGAAAGTAATGGGCGTTGGCGAAATTATCGATGAATGGCTTAAATTCCGTATGGAATGTATCAGAAGAAAGCTCTCATTCACATTAGATAAAGCGCTTAAAAAATTGCATATTTTAGAGGGACTTCAAAAAATCCTTTTAGATATTGATAAGGCTATTAAAATTGTCAGAGAAACCGAAGAAGAGGCAGAGGTAGTGCCAAATCTTATGATTGGTTTTTCTATTGATGAAACACAGGCTGAATATGTTGCAGAAATCAAACTTCGCCACTTAAACCGTGAATACATTTTAAAACGCCTTGATGAAATTGAAAAATTAAAAGAAGAAATAGAAAAACTTCAAAATATTTTGAAATCAAATACCAAAATTAAAAAGGTAATTGTAAATGAGTTAAAAGAAGTAATCAAAAAATACGGTCAGGACAGAAGAACTGAAATTGTTTATGCCGAAGATGAGCCTGAATATGTTGAGGTTGTTGAAATTCCTGATTATGTTTGCCACCTTTTCTTTACAAAAGACGGTTATTTTAAGAAAATTACTCCGCAATCGCTTAGAATGAGCGGTGCTCATAAATTAAAAGATGGCGATGAAATTATCGAAGAAATTGAGGCAAACAATAAAAACGAATTATTGTTTTTCTCTGATAAATGTCAGGTTTATAAAGCAAAAGCAAATGACTTTGCAGATACAAAAACCAGCGTTTTGGGTGATTATATTCCTGCTGCTTTACAATTTGATAAAGACGAAAACACAAAATATATGGCTGTAACCGATGATTACAGTGGCTTTATGATTTTTGTTTTTGAAAACGGTAAGGTTGCAAAGGTTGATATGAAGCAATATGAAACCAAAACTAACCGTAAGAAACTTTTAAAAGCATATTCTGATAAATCTACACTTATCAACGCTTTTTATATCAAAGAGGAAAGCGACATTGTTATTGAAAATATCAATGGCAGAAAGCTTATTTTAGATACAAAAGCAATTAATGTAAAAACAAGTAAAAATACACAAGGCGTTGCCGTTATGAAACTTAGAAAAGGTCATAAGGTTGTAAACGCATATCTTTACAAAGAGGGAATGCTTGAAAACCCATCAAGATACAAAGCAAGAACTTTGCCTGCAAGCGGTAAATTAGCGGAAGATGGGGAAGAAGCAGGAACACAACTCACTTTTTAAAAAGGAAAAAATAAATGAAAGTAATTGAAACAATAAAAAGCGAAAAACCGACTTTATCGTTTGAAGTTTTTCCGCCGAAAACATCTGATAATTTTGAAAGCGTTAGATTAGCGGCTGAAAAAATCGCTGATTTAAAGCCTTCTTATATGAGCGTAACTTATGGTGCGGGTGGCGGAACTTCAGATTTCACAGTCGATTTAGCTGAAGATTTAATAAAGCAAAAGGGCGTAACACCGCTTACTCATTTAACTTGCGTTTCATCTGATGAAAGGAAAATTGAAGCAGAATTAAAAAAGATTAAATCAAAAGGCATTGAGAATATTTTGGCACTTCGCGGCGATATTCCTGAAGATGTTGATAAATCGGCTATGAAGTATAAATACGCTTATGAATTGATTGAAAAAATCAAATCATTTGACAGCGATTTTTGCATAGGCGGTGCTTGCTATCCTGAAAGCCACCCTGAAAGCGAAAACGGTGAAAAAGATATTGAAAATCTGAAAATCAAGGTTGAAAGCGGTTGCGAATTCTTAACAACTCAAATGTTTTTTGATAATAATATTCTTTATAATTTTATTATGCGCCTTATGAAAAAGGGCGTTGATGTACCTGTTGTTGCGGGTATTATGCCTGTTACAAATGCACGACAGATTAAGCGTATTATCTCAATTTCAAAAAACGCTTTACCGCAAAGATTTGTAAGAATTGTTGATAGATTTTCTGATGACCCGCAAGCGTTAAAGCAAGCAGGAATTGCTTACGCAACCGAGCAGATTATCGACCTTTACGCAAACGGAATCAGTTCAGTTCACGTTTATTCTATGAATAACGCTGAAGTGGCTGAAAAAATAAAAAATAATCTTACGGAAATTATAAAATGAGCGAAATAGTTACTGGCAGTATAAAAGCCGAAAAAATCGAAATCAATAAAAATGAATTGGCAAGACGACTAAAAACAAAGGTTGATTTTTCTTTAGATGAAATCGACTCTTGTAAAGATGAGCTTTTAAAGGTTATTAACTATAAATTCGCCTATAAAAAGGTTTCGGTTGACCTATCAGAAAAAGATTATGTAAACTTAGGCTTTTGCAATGTGAAAAGCAAAAATCTTTATAAAAACCTACAAGGTTGTAATTCTGCAATAATTCTTGCAGTTACCGCAGGAATAGGTGTTGATAGGCTTTTAGGCAGGCTGAATATGCTCTCGCAATCAAAACATTTCATTACCGATGCACTTTCAAGCGCAGCAGTAGAAAGCTTTTGCGATTATGTTAACCAAGCAATTGATGATAAATACGAAACCAAACCGCGTTTTTCGCCGGGCTACGGCGATTTACCGCTTGAAATTCAGCCAGATATTTTAAAGCTTTTGTCGGCTGATAAAACACTCGGTATAACACTGAACAACTCGCTTTTAATGACACCCGTTAAATCAATAACGGCAATCATAGGGGTGCAAAATGAATATTAAACAAGCAATTAAAAATAAAAGATTATATTTTGACGGCGGTGCAGGAACACTTTTGCAAACAATGGGCTTAAAAGGTGGCGAGCGTGCTGAAACCTGGAATATAACCAATCCCGAAAAAATTATTAAAATGCATAAGGATTATCTTTTGGCAGGTGCTGATATTCTTACTACCAACACTTTTGGCGCTTCGGTTGAAAAGTTTCCTAATTATGAAGAAATAATTGTTTCGGCTATTAATTGCGCCAAAAAAGCGGTTGAAGGCTTTAAGGATAAATACATTGCATTTGATGTAGGACCAAGCGGACGACTTTTAAAACCGCTTGGCGATTTTGAATTTGAAGACGCTGTTGAATACTTTGCAAAAAGCATTAGAGTAGCAGCCAAAAACGGTGTGGATTTAATTTTAATCGAAACTATGAGTGACGCTTACGAAACCAAAGCGGCAGTTATAGCAGCAAAAGAAAACAGCGATTTGCCGATTTTTGTCACCAATGTTTTTGATGAGCAATCAAAAATGATGACAGGCGGCTCACCGCTTGCAATGGTGGCAATGCTTGAAAGCTTGGGCGTTGACGCTATCGGTATAAACTGCTCTTTAGGCCCTGATAAAATGATGCCGACTATAAAGGAATACATTAAATATGCATCTGTTCCTATGATTATTAACCCGAACGCAGGACTTCCTGAGGTTAAAGACGGAAAAGCATTTTTTAATATCGATGCTGATGAATTTTCAGATTATATGCGTGAAATCGCAAATTTAGGCGGTTGCATTTTAGGCGGTTGTTGCGGAACAACACCTGAATATATCAAAAAAACTGTTGAAAAAACAAGCGATATTGCTTATAAATACCCTGAAAACAAGAATTTAACTGTCGTTTCTTCTTATACTCATGGTGTTTTAATCGGTGAAAAACCGCAGTTAATCGGCGAGCGAATTAACCCAACAGGTAAGAAAAAATTAAAAGAAGCACTTAGAAATAACGATTTAAACTATATTTTAAATGAGGGTATTACTCAAGCAGAAACAGGCGTTGCCATTCTTGATGTCAATGTAGGCTTACCTGAAATAGACGAAGTTAAAATGATGAAAGAAGTAGTTTTTTCATTGCAGTCAGTAACCGATACTCCTTTGCAAATTGATACTTCTGACCCGAAAGCGTTAGAGGTAGCACTAAGAATTTACAATGGCAAACCGCTTGTAAACTCTGTTAACGGCAAAAAAGAAAGTGTGGAAGCGGTATTTCCGCTTGTTAAAAAATACGGCGGTACTGTAATCGCTTTAACACTTGATGAAAACGGAATTCCTGATAACGCTGATGATAGAGTGAAAATCGCCGAAAAAATCATAAATAAAGCAAAAGAATACGGTATTGATAAAAAAGATATTGTCGTTGACCCACTTGCAATGACCGTTTCTTCTGATACCACCAACGCATTAGTAACGCTTGAATCTATCAGAAAAATAAGAGAACTCGGCGTTTACACTTCACTTGGTGTTTCAAACATTTCGTTTGGCTTGCCAAACCGCCCTGCAATTAACTCAACATTTTTCTCTATTGCTATGGAAAATGGACTTAACCTTGCTATTATGAACCCATTTTCAAAAGAGATGAATGACGCTTACTATGCTTTTTGCGCAGTTAAGAATTTAGATAGCAATTGCAGTGAGTTTATTAGGTATTCAACTGAAAATATACAAGAAGAAAAAACTGTTTCAAAAAAACAGGAAATGGATTTACACCGTTCAATCGTTAAAGGTGTTAAAGACAGTGCTGTAAAACAAGCAGAAAAACTTTTAGAAAGCGAAAAACCGCTTGATATAATTAACAATCATATTATACCTGCTTTAAACGAAATAGGCGATGATTTTGAAAAGCAAAAAGCATTTTTACCGCAACTTCTTTTAAGTGCTGAGGCGGCAAGCGCTGCATTTGATTTACTAAAAACTAAAATGAATACCGCTGATAGTGATACTTCAAGAACAGTCGTTTTAGCGACTGTTAAAGGCGATATTCATGATATTGGAAAAAATATAGTAAAAGTTTTGCTTGAAAGTTACGGCTTTAAAGTTTTTGATTTAGGCAAAGATGTGCCACCTGAAACGATTGTGCAATGTGCAGTTGAAAACAATTGTAAATTAGTAGGGCTTAGTGCTTTGATGACCACAACTGTGCCATCAATGGAGGATACTATAAAGCTTTTGAAAAAGACCGATAATTCGATAAAAGTAATAGTCGGCGGTGCAGTTTTAACCGAGGATTACGCAAAAATGATTAATGCTGATTATTACGGCGCTGACGCTATGGATACCGTAAGAATTGCCGAAAGTTTTTATGGCAAATAAAAATACCGCCTGTTTTACAGACGGCAGACAAAAGAAATAAATTACTACAAACGCAAAAATATAATGCAATTTCTTTTGACAGTATTATTTTAACTCGAATTTGTTTTATTATTCAAAAAATATTAAATTGTGAGGAATTTAATCTTGGAATATTGGGATATACTTGATAAAAACGGCAACAAAACAGGTAAAACAATAATAAGGGGCAGAAAAAGTCTTGCAAAAGGCGAATACCACTTGGTTGTTCATATCTGGGTTGTAAACGATAAAGGAGAATACTTAATTCAGCGCCGTTCTGATGATAAACCGCTTATGTCTGGCGAATGGGCTGCAACAGGTGGCTCGGCAATTGCAGGCGAGGGTTCAAGACATGCCGCTTTGCGTGAACTTTATGAGGAATTAGGAATCTATGTTCCTCGTAGAAAAATGATGTTAGTACGCCGTCAGCTTCGCAAATATTCGCTAAATGATATTTATGCTGTTCGTTGCAATATTCCTGCTCATCGCTGCCGATTGCAAAAAGAGGAGGTTGCCGAGGTTAAATGGGTAACGCTCGACGAACTCAAAAGAATGGTTGATAATGGTGAGTTTCACAATTACGGCAAATCTTATTTTGATATAGTTTATTCGGCAGATGAATTTTTAAAAACTCATTCAAGAAAGAAATAAAAAAATACCTATGCTTTTTGCATAGGTATTTTAGTTTTATTCATCATTTTCTACTGGCTTTTCAACCTCGCTGTTTTGAACAGTCTTTAATGAAATTTTTGGTAAATCTTCATTTTCAATTTGTTCAATAAGCTCTGCTTTGCGTTTTCGTGATTTTTCTAAGTAGAACAGTGCAATCATCAAAGCCAAACTGCCAATACTAACACTAACACCTAAAATAAATCCATCAGGAATATATGAGAATTTAATTGTGTGTTTACCTCTCTTAACATCAATAGCGCAAAAAGCGTCATTAATTGCTTTTACTTCAACCTTTTCGCCGTCAACATAAGCCGACCAACCTTTTTCATAAGGAATTGAGGTAAATAATGTTCCGTTTTGCTTAGCGTTTACAGTACCCTCAATTTTGGTATCGCTATAATCGGTTACATTAAGCATTTCATCGCTTAATTGAGCATAAGCTTTTTCCCAAGCTAATGTATCAAGACTATAAACATAGTTTCTAATCATTCCTGCTTTGCCTTCAGAGAAGGTTACATTAATTTGTATTGTATCACCTTGTTTAGCGTTACCAACACTTGCAATACAACCTCTGTTATTTTCAAAGCTTACAGAATCACCGTTTTCGCCGACTGTTGCAGATACCGAATCAGCATTTTCAGCATTAACATAAATGTAAATAGGTCCGTCTTCTTCGGCAGTGTAAACTAAATGAGCAGTAGGTGTGCCAGCACTTGCTGTTACCATAGCATTGTTGCCGTCTGAGCTTTCAAGTGTACCGCCGTCGCAAGAAGAAGCTTCGCTGTCATAACTATCAACTGATTTAAAAATGTCAGCACTGTATTTTTCACCGATTGCAAGCTTTAAGTAGAGCAATTGGTTTTCAAACACATTATTATCAGAGTTCAAATGCAATTGTTTAATATCCTCATTAACCATATAGCCTATTGAAAGAGGATATATATTCTGATAAATATTTGAAGTGCCTTTTTGATATCTACCCTCAAAGAAAGGTTGATTAAAAGCGGTATTTCTCGCCATTACATATTTAACATTAAACAGCGAGTTTGCAACAGGAGTTTGCAACAAATATCTGAAGCTGTTTGAGCCAGGGTCAGCTGCAAGACCTAAATATTTCATCATAGCAGAAACCTTGCAGTTAAGCTCTGATGAGAATTGAGTTAAGCCTCTGTAGCCATAAAGTGCAGGGTCGTTACAGGTCCAGTTGTTATAAACCTCCATTCTGTAAAAACCTTTATCTTCATCTAAGACTTTGTTTTTAAGTGCTTGTATTTCGTCATAATGGTCGTAGTAAGTGCTTCTTGTAGAATAGCTTACTGTTTTAACACTTTTAACGGTGTAATTAGTCATTTCAGCGAAAACAACTACAAATAACATCAAACCGCAAATTGCTTGTTTAACTTTGCCTGCTTTATAAATTGCAAGGCAAACAGCATAAAGCACAATGAAGATTATTGAAAAGTAAATTATATTATAATCAAACTTATCGCTGTAAATCTTTTCAGCAAAAATCAAATAAATAATTCCGCCACCAGCAACACAACCAATTTCTCTTGGCGTAATATCTTTTAAATGCACATAGGCTTCGCAAGCCATTGTAACCAAAACAAACGAGAACGCAAACGAAAAACGATATGGAAGCTCATTCGGGTAATGGTTGCCGTGCCATAAGAAGTTAAGCTTGTTCCAGTTGAAACCGAGCATAACAAACGCTAAAATAACGCAGTTCAAAATTCTTTTTTTAGCAGAAATTTTTCTGCAACATAAGAATAATAAACCTAAAACAACCGATGCTAAACCGCAATAAATATTCGGCAAACCGCCACGAACGGTAAGGTCCACATTAGGTAAAAGGTTTGAAAATACATCTAACATCGGGTTGTCAAAGTTAGTATCGGTAGGACCTTGCTGGTCAATATAGTAAGTATTTTGCATACTTAAATATGTCGGAATTAAAATAATTGCAGCCATACAACAGCCGAGTACCGAGAAAAATACAACCTTGCCTGTTGTAACAGCACATTGTTTTGCGCCTTTAGCTTCTTTTCTTGAGAAATAAAGAATAGGGTAGTAAGCTGCAATAAAAATACACATCATTACACCGATATAATAGTTAGTTATCATCATCAATGCAAGTGAAACAGTGTATAACCTGAATTTACCCTCATCAATAAGCTTGTTCATACCGAGCATACATAGAGGTAAAAGCGCCATAACATCAAGCCACATTAAGCACCAATAATAACCCATTGCATAAGCTGAAAGGGAATATAAAACTGAGAACGCAACAATGCCCATATCGTCATGTTCAAATATTCCTCTAAGATAAATATACATAAATGCTGAAGCAAATGCTATTTTAAGAATAACTATAAATGCCATTGCTTCGGTAAGATATTTTGCAGGAACAAATACAGTTAAGTAGTAAAGCGGAGTTGCAGCATAATAAGAAATTATTGCAATAAAGTTTGAACCGCCGCCACCTTCCCAAGTATAAAGTAGTGAACCACCATGTTGAATTTTATCCTGAAATACTTTCATAAACGGAAAATATTGATGCCACATATCAATAACCATAATCTGATTATCGCCAAACGGATAAAATTGCGATTTATAAAAAGCATAAATCATTAAAAACATAGGCACTAAAAAAGCAACAAACACAAAACGATGTTTATAGAAAAAGCTTTCCTTTTTTAGTGGAGATGCAATTGGGTTTTTGAAAACTGATGTCATTATTTTGCTCCTTTGTTTTTGAATATAAATAATTTACTGAAAATATAATTTAAAATTACAACTAAAATATTTGCAAAGATTTTAGCAATCAAAAGATTGAATTTTAAAGCACCTGCTGTAAAAAGTATTAAGCTTTCAAGCCCGAAAGTGAAAAGCCTTGCGCTTGTAAATGACACAAATTCCTTTAAAACTGTTTTAAAAGAATAATCACGAGAGCCGAATACTATGATTTTATTTGTAACAAACGCAAAAATCAATGAAATAATAAAGGCAATTGTATTCGCAATTATCGAAAGAACATTTTGCTTAGCTGAAACATTGCTCATAGGTATTGAAAAAGCCAAACACAAAAGCCAGTAAGAAATGTAATTAATTACAGTGGTAACAACGCCAAAGAAAATATAAGTTACCATTTCATAATTAAAAAGCTTTTGAAAAATCGGTATTTGCATTGCCTTTTTTGAAGTTTTTAAGTTACAAAACCACTTTATCGGTGCAAAATTTAATAAGGCGTTCCAAAAAGGTCTTTTATTTTCCATTTTTATCGCTCAAATCTTTAATATTAGTTTCTTTGGTAATATAAACAGGGCGACCTTTAACTTCAATATACATTTTTGCTAAATATTCGCCGATAATACCAAGCGAAGTAATAACCAATCCGCCTATAAACAGTATTACCATAATAAGCGAGGTATAACCTGCGAGAACTGCTCTACCTAATACTAATTTTTTAATAAACTCAACGAGTAAGAAAATAAAGCTTAGTCCACTTACAAAAATACCAATGAAATTTAAAATTTTTAATGGGGTAGTGGTAAAAGCCACAATTCCGTCAACCGCATACTTAAATAATGACCAGAATGACCATTTTGATTTGCCAGCAATACGCTCAACATTTTTAAAACTAATCCATTTTGTGTTAAAGCCTACCCAGCAGAAAATGCCTTTTGAAAAGCGTTGTTTTTCAGACATACTGCAAACAGCGTCAACCATTTCTCGTTTCATCATACGAAAATCGACTGCACCGTCAACAATTTCAACCTCAGACATTTTATTAATTACTTTATAAAAAAGTCTTGAAAACATACTGCGGATTTTTGGCTCGCCTTCTCTTGAAACACGCCTTGCCGAGCAAGAATCATAACCCTCTTCAAAAATCGCTTCAAGCATAGTTTCAATTAATTGCGGTGGATGCTGCAAGTCAGCGTCAATAACAGCAACAGCGTCAGCAACAGACGCTTTAAGTCCTGCATACATTGCCGCTTCTTTGCCAAAATTTCTTGAAAATGAAATATATTTTACATTATTGTTATCATTTGCAATTTTCTTTATTTTTTCCAAAGTATCATCTTTACTTCCGTCATCAACAAAAATAAAAGAAAACTCATAACCCGCTATTTTTGACACAATTTCGGTTGTTGTATTGTAAAAAAGTTCAATCATTTTACCCTCGTTAAAACAAGGAACAACTAATTCAACCGTTTTCATCATAAACTTCCTTTCAAGTGATAATGAACATTCAATTTATTATACTAATTTTTAGAGAGTATGTCAAGTTTTAAGGGGTAATATTTTATAAATTTTATATATAAATAATAAAGGGCCGTTTTAAACGACCCTTTAAGTATTTTACTTTAAATTAAAGTTTTTTAGCAAATGTGAAAACCTTGCTTGAAATATCTTTCTCATCACAAGAAAGAGTGAATGTAAACTTAACATTTGAATCCTCAGCGAGAGCAGAAACTCTTTCTAAGAACTCTGTAACCATATCAAAATCTTTTTCGCCTAAAATTTTAAATGTTGCATCACAGAAAATATCAGTAACATCATAGTTACCTGCGCAAATACCTGCTAAGAAACCATAGTATGTATCATAACCGTTTACGCCGTATTCATCAACATCACAAAGTCTAACTGATGATGTAATATCAAATCTTAATGTATTACCTTTTTCTATACAAACAACATTACCTTTTGAAGATTTAGCAGTTTCGTTAACAATTTCAATAAGTTTTTTCGTTTTGCCTGATCCTCTTTTGCCGATAATCAAATTAATCATTTTTATTCTCTCCTTAAAATTTATCTAAACCGCAAAAAGCGGAATTAGTTGAATTTATGTAGTTTATTCACCAAGTCTTGCTTCAAGAGCTTCTTTTGCATCTTCATAGCCAGGTTTGCCAAGCAATGCAAACATATTTTTCTTGTAGCTTTCAACACCAGGTTGGTTAAATGGATTTACTGCGAGCATATAACCAGAAATAGCACAAGCCTTTTCAAAGAAGTAAATCAAGTAACCGAGTTCAAACTCATCAGCCTTTGGTACTTCAATTACCAAGTTTGGTACATTACCATCAGTATGAGCTAAAACTGTACCTTGGAAAGCCTTTTCATTTACAAATGACATTGGTTTGCCAGCCAAGAAGTTAAGACCGTCACCGTCATTTTCTTCTTTTTGAATAATAATTTCTTTTTCAGGCGCGCTAATGGTTACAACAGTTTCAAATAAAATTCTTTGACCGTCTTGAACATATTGACCGAGTGAGTGTAAATCAGTTGAGAAAATAGCAGAAGCAGGGAAGATACCCTTGTTATCCTTACCCTCTGACTCACCGTAAAGCTGTTTGAACCATTCAGCCATCATAGTAAAGCGTGGTTCGTAAGCTACGAGCATTTCAACCTGTTTGCCTTTTCTAAGTAAAATGTTTCTCGAAGCGGCATATTTGTAACAATCGTTTTTATCAAGGTCATCCACTGAATATGCTTCTCTTGCAGCTGCAGCACCTTGCATTAATTTATCAATATCACAACCAGCAACAGCGATTGGTAAAAGACCAACTGCTGTAAGTACTGAAAATCTTCCGCCGACATCATCAGGTACTACAAATTCTTCGTAACCCTCTTCATCAGCAAGTGCTTTTAAAGTACCTCTTGCTTTATCAGTTGTGCAATAAATTCTTTTTGTTGCTTCTTCTTTGCCGTATTTGTTTTCAAGGAAGTTTCTGAAAACTCTGAAAGCGATAGCAGGTTCAGTAGTTGTACCTGATTTTGAGATAACGTTTACTGAAACATCTTTGCCTTCGCAAATTTCTAAAAGCTCTGCTAAAGCAGTTGAGCTGATAGAATTACCTGCAAAATAAATGTCCGGAGTATCCTTGACTTTATTGTTGTAGTAGTGAGATTTTAAAAACTCAATTGCTGCTCTTGCGCCAAGATATGAGCCGCCGATACCAATAACTACCAAAATATCGGAGTCGGATTTGATTTTCTCAGCTGCTTTTTTGATGCGAGCAAACTCTTCTTTGTCATAATCGACTGGAAGATCAACCCAACCTAAAAAGTCGTTACCCGGACCTTGTTTTGAATTCAAAAGATTGTGAGCCGCAGTAACCTGCGTGCTGATTGCCGAATATTCTTCATCTGAAATGAATGGTGCGGCAAATTTATTATTAAATTTAATTGCCATTTAACTTGCCTCCTAAGCAATTTATAATATTCTTTTTTATATTCTACTATAAAATCAATATATTTTCAAGCAAAAATACGAAATTTTTAAAAATAGTTTGAAAAAATCTTATAATAGTATTATAATTCTATTATAGACTTATTAGAAAAGAGAGGAAAAATCAATGAGAATAAGCCTTGAAACCGATTATGCGGTAAGAATTGTATGGTGTCTTGCCAATTCAAATGAACGCTTATCGGCATCAAAAATTGCTAAAAATACAAGAGTTACAGAAAAATTCTGTTTAAAAATACTTCGCAAATTAGTGGCTAATGGCATAGTTAAGTCATTTAAAGGCATTGGCGGAGGCTATGAATTAAACAAAAAACCC
Organism: Oscillospiraceae bacterium; assembly: GCA_902781345.1. GTDB lineage: Bacteria > Bacillota > Clostridia > Oscillospirales > Acutalibacteraceae > RUG11462. The sequence goes on from CACZIY010000006.1 coordinate 15,027, forward strand.
GAAGAAATCACCTTAAAACAGGTAATTGAAGTTATCGAAGGACCTATAGTAATCAGCAGATGTCTTGCCGATGATTATAATTGCGACCATCAAAGCGATTGCACCTGCTATTTTCACAATGTTTTTTACGAAGTTTCGCAACAAATGGCGCAAAAATTTGATTCAGTAAATTTTTCACCAAAAAAGCAGTAAAAAATATTAAAAAACCCTTTTAAAAATATATAAAATATGTTATTATAATATAATAGTAAAAATTTAAGGAGGTCGGCAATTTGGTTTTTCGCATATTTATTGAGAAAAAAAGAGGGCTTGATGCCGAGTCTAAAAACCTTTTAGGCTATATTAAACATTATCTTTCGGTTGAGCCTGAAACTGATTTACGACTTTTTGACAGATATGATTTTGACGGACTAACAAGAGAAGAGTTTGAAAAAGTTAAAGATAATTTTTTAGTTGATGAAAATTCTGATAATTATTTCATCGACTATTTACCGCTTACAGCAGGTTGGAAAAGCTTTTCTGTTTCCGATTTAAAGGGCAAATACAGCGAAAGAATAACAAATTTAAAAAGTTTTGCCCGTGCTTACGGTGTTGTAGGCAATTATAAGGTTACTCACGCAAAGGTTGTTGCTTTATCAAATATTTTAAATGAGCACAAATTAAAAGAAGTAGAGAAGTTGCTTGTTGATAAGCGACTTTTTGAAGTAGCAGACTACAATAAACCATTAAGTCTTGAGGAAAACTTTGTTGATTTCGGCAGTCCCGCAGTTGATGAAGATTTTTTAGAGAAAAATGATATAGGCATTTACCAGTATTTAAACAGAATTAAACTTAAAATGTCTAAAGAAACACTTTGTGTAATTCGTGATTATTTTAAGACTTTAAAAAGAAATCCGACTTTGGTTGAGCTTTTTTCAATAGATTGTTATTTGGCTTCAAAGCATCTTTTGGAAAACTGTCGTTTTAATGAAATTAACTTTGAAGATGTTCATAGTGTTTCACCTTTGAAAATCACGCTTGAAGAATTTATCAGTATGCGTGAGCAAGCGAGAATTGATAAAACAGGCGCAATTTCTCCTGCTGATATTGCAATGGCAGGCTATGATTATATGAAACAAAAAGGACAAATTCAGGATATCGTTCTTGAAGATAATGTTCCGCTTATTCAAGCACCTGTTGATGTAAATGGTGTTGTTGAGCAGTATTTAATCTCGTTTAAGGCAGGCAAAACCAACAAAACAAATGAATTTGATGTTTTACCGAAAAGCACATTCAGTACGCTTGAAGCGTATCAATCGGTTGATGTTGATTTACGCCCTGTTAATGATAAAAAAGACAGCTTTACACCTGTAAATAACTTTGAAAATTGTGCTTCGAGCGATGCACTTGTAATTAAAAATGCGAAAATGAATAAGCAACTCGGTATTCCTACCGCATTTTTGGGACAGATTATTTCAAATAACATTAAAAATCCTGTTAATTTTGGTGCAACTGTTTATGCAGGAACAAAAACTGATTACATAGCAAAGGTTGAATCAGATGATGTTATTATAATGATTGGCAGTAAAATGAGGGTTGATGATTTTAATAGAGAGAGCTTTACCCAATCAAGAAATAATTTAATGCAAGAAAAAATCGCAAGATTTTTTAAAAATGCAAGCAATAATTATAATTACATTAAAAAGACGCTTGACTTTTCAAACGGTATTATTTCAGGCGTTTTAAATGAAGTTAACGGCGCTGAAATTGATATTAACAGAATTGTTAAGCCAAAGGATTTGCCTTTAGCTCATTTTGCGCTTAGCGTTAAAACTAACAGAGCAGGTATTATTGTTGCAAAAGAGCATATTGATGATATTAAAGCAATTTGCACTAATCTTTCACTTTCTTCACATATAATCGGTAAAGTTACTGAAGATGAAAAATTAGTAGTTTTAAACGGTAAAAAGCAAGTTGCAAATATTCCAACTGAATTTATTTATTCACTCAGGTTTGATGATAACAAAAAAGTTTTAATTAAAGATAATTCAAATAAGAAAATCAATTTTGATTCTTACCCGTCAGAGTTTGATAAGCTTTCTAAAAAAGAAGCATTTTTGCTTAATCTTAAAAATGTTTCTGTATCCTCTAAAAAGGGTATTTCATCATACTTTGACTGGTCGGCAGGTGCAGGTTGCGTTTTAGCACCTTATGGCGGTAATAATGAGCTTACTCCGTCAGATGCGTTTGTTACTAAAATTCCTACCGATACAGGCAATACAAGCACCGCAACTTCCATTTCTTACGGTTGCTGTCCGAAAATTTCGCAAATCAGTGCTTATCACGGTGCAGCATTTGCAATTATGGAAAGCATTTCAAAAATCGTTGCGTCAGGTTCAAACTCTGTAAATGCGAAATTAGGTATTTGTCAGAATATTTCCGACCCTAAAGGCTTTGAATCAAAATACAGTGATTTGTTTTCTGCTGTTTTTGGTGCATTTAACACCGAAGCAGGTATGAATATTCCGGCAATTTCTTATGATTTGAGCATTGATAAATTAAGCGAAAATCAAAATGATTTTGCTTGCTTTGCAATGGCAGTTTCAAGAGTAAACGAGGTAATTTCGCCTGAGTTTAAGTCGCCAGGCTCAACAGTTATTTTAGTTCCAATGCCTATCGTTGAAAAAACAGGCTTGCCTGATTACGATAAAGCAAAGGTAATTTATCGCCAGATTCACTATTTGTCGCAAAACGGTAAAGTGCTTTCTGCAAGCGTAGTAGGAGAGGGCGGTATTGCCGCAACTGTTGCAAAAATGAGTTTTGGCAACTTAATCGGCGTTGATTTTGAAGATTTAGATGTTAAAACACTTTTCTCTTTCAAAACCGCTTCAATAGTTATTGAAACCGATAACCCTGGTGCTTTTTCGGGTATGGATACGGTAATTATCGGTAAAACAATTGAAGAATCTGCATTTGACTTTGGCAATGAAAGAGTAACAATGCCTGAAGCACTTTCGGCTTATACAGGTGCAATGCAAGCGTTTTATCCTACAAGAACAAATAAAAAGACCGCTATGGCAAAAATCACACCTTATTCTTCAACTCAAAAAAGCGTTTGTTCAAGTAAAACAGCAAAACCAAAGGTTGTTATACCTGCATTTACAAGCATTTCAGGCGCTTATGATTTGGTGCGTTCTTTTGAAAATGCAGGTGCTCAAGCAGATGTTTTCTGCGTAAATCCAAAGGATTACCAGAATTCCTTGAAAAAGCTTTCTGCAACAATTGATGAATCACAAATAATTTGCTTGCCAAACGGCTCCAGTTCTTATTTTTCAAGCGAGTTAGGCTATGCGGTTATGACAAATCCTATTATTCGTGAATCGGTAATTAAGCTTTTAAATAAAGACGGTCTTGTTATCGGCTTTGAAGAGGGATTTGATATTCTTTTAAAAAGCGGTTTGCTTACAAGCGGTGTTTATAAATCGCTTGAAACGGGTGCTTACCTTGCAAACAGCGTTATCGGTATGCCGTCAAATGATTTTGTTAATGTAAAAATTGTTTCTAATAAATCACCTTGGTATGAGGGAATTAAAACAGGCGATGTTTACAGTCAGCCTGTTTGCCACAATAAAGCAAGGTTTATTGCTGATGAGGTTACTATGCTTTCGCTTATCAACAATAATCAAATTGCAACGCAATATGTTGACAGAACAGGTAAACCAGCTACAAAAATGCCGTTTAACCCTGATTCAAGCGTATGCGCTGTTGAAAGTATAACTTCGCCTGACGGTAAAGTGCTTGGTAAAATTTCTTTACCGCAAAGAAGAACACTTGGCTGTTTTAACAATATTAAGGGTAATAAAGACCTGCGAATTTTTGAAGCAGGAATTAAATATTTTACTGATTAGGAAGGAAATATATGAAATATTTAGTAGTATTGTGTGACGGAATGGCAGATGTGCCAAACAAAGAATTAGGCGGAAAAACACCAATGCAAGCGGCTAATAAGCCTTGTATGGATTCACTTTGCAAAACAAGTGAAATCGGTATGTGCAAAACCGTTGCTGACGGCTTAAAGCCAGGTAGCGATGTAGCAAATCTTTCGGTTTTAGGCTACAATGCAAAAACCTGTTATTCAGGTCGTTCACCGCTTGAAGCAGCCAATCTTGGAATTGACTTGAAAGATGATGAAATCGCTATGCGCTGCAACCTTGTAACTCTTTCTGACGCAGAAAACTATGAAGACAGAGTAATGGTTGACTACTGTGGTGGCGACATTTCAACACCTGAGGCTGACGAGCTTGTAAAGGCTTTGCAAGAGGCTTTTGGCGATGAAAATAATCATTTTTATACAGGTGTTCAATATCGTCATTGCTTAGTTTCAAAACTCGGTAAATTAGGACTTGAATTTACACCGCCTCACGATATTTCGGAAAAAGTTATCGGCGAATATTTAACAAAAGTACCAGAAGCAAAACCTTTTATTGAAATAATGAAAAAATCGGTTGAGGTACTCGAAAATCACCCTGTAAACTTAAAGCGTAAAGCGCAAGGTAAACGCCCTGCAAATTCTGCTTGGTTCTGGGGTGAGGGTAAAAAACCGAATTTACCTTATTTTTACGATATGTTTTCAATCAAAGGCGCTGTTGTGTCAGCGGTTGACCTTATAAGAGGTATCGGCAAGTTAGCTAAAATGGAGGTTGCTGAAATTGACGGCGTAACTGGCTATATTGATACCGATTTTGATAAAAAAGCAAATACTGCAAAGGATTTGCTTAAAAGAAATGACTTTGTTTTTGTTCACCTTGAAGCACCTGATGAGTGCGGTCATAGAGGTGAAGCACAAAACAAGGTAAAAGCAATTGAATTAATTGATGAAAAAATTCTTACACCTTTGTATAAAGAATTAAAAGAAAACTACGGCGATTTTAAAATCCTTGTAATGCCGGACCACCCAACACCACTTACAGTAAGAACTCATACTTCTGACCCTGTTCCGTATATGATTTATGATTCAAGAAAAGAAGTAACTGGTGCCCAGTGCTTTACCGAGCAAAATGCCGAAAAATCAGGCATTTATATCGGTAGCAGTATGGATTTAATGCCAAAATTTTTAGGTGAGTAAAATGGCTAAAACAGTTATTGTTACAGGTGTAACAAGAGGAATCGGCAAGCAAATTGCGCTTTCTCTTGCAGATGAAGGCTATTTTGTAATAGGATTTTATAAAAATAGTGAAAAGAACGCTAAAGAACTCGAAAAAAACAGTAATATCAAAACCTATAAATGTGATATTACTGATAGTAAGCAAGTAGAAAAAATAGCCGAAGAAATCTTAAAAAACAATAATATTTATGCTATAATTAATAATGCAGGTGTTGCAAAAACCTCACTATTTTGTGATGTCAGCGAGCAAGATTTTGATAATATTATGAACACCAATGTAAAAGGCGCTTTTCTTGTAACAAAAGCATTTTTACCGAATATGATTAGCAAAAAGGCGGGAAGAATAGTTAATATTTCTTCAATCTGGGGTGTTTGCGGTGGCTCTTGCGAGGTTGTTTATTCTGCTTCAAAATCCGCTGTTATCGGTATGAGCAAAGCTCTTTCTCGTGAGCTTGGCCCTTCAAATATTACTGTTAATTGTATAGCTCCTGGTGTAATTGAAACCGATATGATAAGTAATTTATCAGTTGAGGATAAAAAAGCATTAGCGAATGATACTTCGCTTCAGCGAATAGGAACGCCAAAAGATATCAGCGGTGTAGTTTCATTTTTGTTAAGTGAAAATGCTGATTTTATCACAGGACAAGTAATAACTGTTGACGGTGGCTTAATTTAAATTGAAAAAGACTGATTTTTTGACAAAATCAGTCTTTTTTTGTGCGAAAATAATAAAAACTTTTCCAACTTAACATAATATCAATGTTGAAAACTATGTGGAAAATGTGAAAAATCTTTTTGCGTTAAAAAGGCACTTTTAGAGAAATAATAAATCTTTTAATTTACATAACACTAAACTTTAACATTATTTCAACAAAAATATGTTTAAAAACTTTTAAATATTTTAAAAAAAGACTTTATTATTTTATTAGTTTATAGTATAATATTAGAGTATATATGCTAATTTATCGAAATGTTAAAAATTAGTTTACAAAGGTTATTTAAAAATGGTGTATAATTATACTGTTATTTAAAAGAAAGGATACAGTTTTCAATGATTGAAATTAAAAATCTAACAAAAGATTACGGTGGACATATTGCTGTTGATGATATATCATTTGTTGTCAACGACTGTGAAATTTTGGGCTTTTTAGGTCCAAACGGTGCAGGCAAATCTACCGCTATGAATATTATTACAGGCTATTTATCAGCTACAAAGGGTAGCGTAAGCGTAAATGGTTATGATGTTTTAGAACAACCTATCGAGGTAAAACAGGAAATCGGCTATTTGCCTGAGTTACCGCCGTTGTATCTTGATATGACTGTTAAAGAGTATCTTAATTTTGTTTTTGATTTAAAAAAGGTTAAGCTTCCGAAAGGTCCGCATATTGAAGAAATTTGTAAGCTTGTCGGAATTAAAGATGTTTATCATCGCCTTATCAAAAACTTGTCAAAGGGTTATCGTCAGCGTGTAGGCATCGCTCAGGCGCTTATCGGCAACCCAAAGGTTATTATTCTTGACGAGCCTACAGTAGGTCTTGACCCAAAACAAATTATTGAAATCAGAAATTTAGTAAGAATGTTAGGTAAAAATCATACCGTAATTCTTTCATCTCATATTCTTTCTGAAATTCAAGCAGTATGCGACAGAGTTATTATTATCAACAAAGGTAAAATTGTTGCTGATGATACTCCTAAGAATTTGTCAAATAACCTTTCAAACGATTTGTCTTTGTCAGTTGTTTTTGAGGGTGAAAAAGAGGAAATTATTAAAGCGTTAAAACAAGTTAACGGTATTAAAACTATTGATTTTGTTAAAGAAAAAGACGGCGAATGTGAGTTTAATATTGAGCCGAGAGCTGGCTATGATATCAGAAAACAGCTTTTCGATACTGCAAGCTTAAATAATTTTGCAATTTTGAAAATGTCAAGCAATTCACTTGCACTTGAGGATATTTTCTTAAGATTAACTGATGAGTCGTATAGCGCAGAAGCTATAAAACGCTCTTTAAAAACAAAAAAGGATAAGGAGGAGAAATAATGGGTGCAATAATTAAACGAGAATTAAAAGAGTATTTCACTCTGCCGTTAGGTTATGTAGCTTTGGCGGTGTTATTATACTTTACCGGTGATTACTATTCTCAAAAATTCTATTCTGGCAGAGCTGATATCGCTTATGTATTCAGCTGTATGTTGTTTGTTATTTTGTTTGTAGTTCCTTTGATTACAATGCGTATGCTTTCAGAAGAAAAACATCAAAAAACAGACCAATTGCTTTTAACTTCTCCTACCAGCATAACCTCAATTGTTTTAGGAAAATTCTTTGCGGCAATTATTTATTTCTTAATTTTTGATTTTGTTTTGTTAATTTTGTTTTTAGCTTATTATATTTTTGGTGCTTCTCCTGATTTTATGGTGTTTTTAGGTAATTCAATCGGCTTTATACTGATTGTTGCGGCACTTATTTCTATAGGTGAATTCATCAGCGCATTGACCGAGAGTCAAATTGTGGCAGGCTTATGCGGCTTTGCTGTTTCATTTATGCTCTTGTTTGTTGAAAATGCAGCTAACTACACTAAAAATGATATTGTTTTAAAAGTTACTTCCTGGTTATCTTTTTCGCAAAGATTTTCTAACTTTTCCGAAGGAATTTTTGATGTTGCAAATTTTGTTTTCTTTTTAAGCATAACAGCAGCATTTCTTTTCTTAACTATCAGAGTTATTGATGTAAGACGATGGGCTTAAAAGGAGGAAAACAAAATGGAAAAGAATAATAAAACACCTTTTTATAAAAAGGCAAAATTTAAATACAGCACTATAACATCAATAATTGTTGTTGTATTTATTGTTTGTTTAATTGCTGTCAATGTTTTAGGCTCATTTTTGTCTGAAAGATTTACAGGCTTTAACATTGATATGACTAGTGATTCTGAATATACAATCAGTGAAAAGAATAAAGGTTATATTGAAAAAATCAATAAACCTGTAAGCATTATTGTTTCTTGTACAGAGCAGTATTATTTAGATGATTATATTTCTGAAATTTCACAAACTTACACTGACCCGTCAGGCGGTAAGTATTTCAAACAAACTATTGCTCTTTTAAAAAATTATCATAAAATCAATAATAATATAACTGTTAAATTCCTTGATTCAAGCAAGCCTGATTTTAACAAATACGCTGATAAATATTCGGATAGTGAGCTTTATCAAGGCGATATTATTGTTGATTACACTTATAAAGGCGATGACGGAAAAGAAAAAACTAATTACAAGGTTATTTCTTTTGATGATATTTATGAAATTGGTGTTGACTCATCAGGTTCATCAACAGGTGTAATTTCAGGTTCTAACCTTGAAAACTCTGTAACTTCAGCGCTTTACTATGTAATTCAAAAAAATAAAAACAAAATTGCTTTAATTACAGGATACGGCAGTGAAGATATTTCAAGTTATGTCAGCACACTTGCTACTGCTGGCTATGACTATGAGGAAATCAGCGATTTGAATGTTGATTCAATTCCAAAAGACACTACTATGGTAATGATTGCTGCTCCAAAGGTTGATTTTTCACAAAGCGATATTAAAAAGCTTGACGAATTCCTTTTGGGCAAAGCAGAGGACAGCGATTTTGACTATGGCACTACTTTTGTTTATTTTGCTTCAAGCTCACAAAGCAATTTACCTAACCTTGACGCTTTCCTTGAGGAATGGGGAATAGGCTTCAAATCGGGTACTGTTTATGAAACAAATTCAAACAATTGTGGCGACAGCAATACCGATGTTCGTTTTGAATTTAATGATGATGACGCCAAACGATTAGGCTTTGTTGATGCGTTAAATTCAAATTACTATTATATGGCTGATAACAGTCGCCCTATGAGATTGCTTTTTGACCAAAAAGGCAAATACAACACTTACAGCGTTATTAACACCGCTGATTCTTGCGTTGTAAGACCTTACGGCGCTTCGGATAGTTGGGACGCTTCTAATGAAAACACTTCTGCTTATTGTGAAGTAGCAGTTTCAAGATTTGTAACCGAAAGCAAGAAAAAGAACACAGCTCGTTTTTCAAATGTTGTTTCTGTCGCTTCAACCGACTTTGTAGGCTACAACGCATTAACCGTTGCTTATAATGCAAATGTAAGACAGTTATTATCTGTAATCAATGGCTGTGCTGGCAGAGTTCAAAACACTTATGATGTTGAAACAAGAGTTATTAACAATTCAAAGTTTGAGCCTACATCTATACAAATCAATGTTGTTAAAATTGCAATAAAATATATTATTCCAATTGCAATAATTATATTTGGTGTTGTGTTATTTATTATAAGAAAATTAAGATAAGGCGTAATTTATGGATAAGAATTCATTTGAAAATTATGAAAAAAGAATTGAAAAAGATTTTGAAAAATCAACTATTTTCAATTCTGAAAAAACCGAAAACAAAGCTAAATACAAGAAAAAAGATAATAGATATAAAAAGCTATTGTCTGTTTTGATTTGTATTCTTATAGTTTTAAGCGTTTGCGTTTTTGCAATTGCAAATTTTTGGCCGGTTGAAGAACAAGAGGAAATAAAAACTTCTGAAAAAACTTATAATTTAACTGCCAAAGCAAATGTTTCGCTTGAAAATATGAAAAACGCAAAAAAAGACGCTGTAACAAATGTTTCTAAAATCTATTTTGAAAACAAAAACGGTAAATTTTCTTTAACTCCATTTTTAGCAAAAGAAAAAGATGAAAATGGCGATATACAAAAAACCGTTAACTTTAAGCTTTTTGGAATGGATAAAAATGTGCCTTTAAATCAATCCACCTTAAACAGTTTTTATGACAGCTTATTTACTGTTTATGCAAACAGCAAATTGGAAGGTAAATATACCGAAAAAGATTGTGGACTTGATAAGCCGAGAGTATTTATTAAAGTAACAATGGCTGATAATTCTTCATTCACAATAAAAATAGGTGACACTTCGCCTATCAGTAAAAAGTATTATATTTCAACTTCGCTTACAAAAGGCATTTATGTTACCGATTGTGATGTTTATGAGATTTTCTCAGTTTCGCAAAACGATTTAGTTGACCTTAATCTTGTTAATGCAATTACAGAAAATGATACTAACTCTGAGTATTTTTCTAATGGTACATTGTATTATTATGATAGTATAAGCTTAAAAGGCGAAAATTTCAAAAATGAAACAAAGCTTACTTATAAAGACGACAGCGAAGATGTAATGGTATATTATATTGATTCACCTATTAAAGCTTATGCTTCAAATACGAGTATTGAAACTCTTTTAAATCCGCTTTCTTCAGGACTTAGCGCTGATTTTGCTTTGAAAATCAAGCCTGATTCATCAGATTTGAAAAAATACGGTCTTGATAATCCTTATCTTGCTGTAAACTATAAAGTTCAAAACAAGACTTGTAGCGTTAAATTTGGAGCTGCGGGTGGATTTAAAGCAGATTATTTAACCTGTATGGTTGATGATGTTCCTGTTGTTTACTTGGTTTCAACAAGCTCTGTAGGCTTTATAAATTGGTCATTGAACGATTTAAGATATGATAATCTCTATGCTAAAAATATTGAGAATATAAAAAGTTATACAATCGAGTATAATGGCAAAAAATATAAATATGATTTAAGCTTTGATAAGGCAACTGAAGAAACTGATGAGGTTTCAACAGATGAGGAAATTCTTACAGTATTGCTTGATAACAAGCCTGTTAATGCTGACGATTTTAAAACAGGTTATCAGCGTTTCTTAATGGCTTCGGCAAGCAAATATTTAGGTGAAAACAAAACTTTATCAATTAAACCGACATTAAAAATTACTATTAAACTAAAAGGCAACAAAACCGATGTAATAACTTATCAAAAATATAATTCTAACTATTATTTGCATAAGTTAAATGGTATTGGCGATGAGTTAATACCTGCAAGAACGGTTGATTTGCTTATTAAAAACTATGAAAAATTGAGAAAAGGCGAAAAAGTTGTTTCGCCGAATAACCAACAATAATTCTGGAGGACTTTATAGGCTGATGATAATTTCTGAAATTGCAAACGGTGTTGAGGGTTGTTATATAAAATCAAATAAGTTCAAAACATCTTCAATCAGCGTTAATATGTTTATTCCTGCCAATGAAAAAGCAGTCAGCGCATATTCGTTGTTATATTTGATTTTGACTGATTCAACTAAAGATTATCCTGATTATACCTCGCTTAACAAAGCGTTGAAAAATCTTTATAACGCTTCGCTTTTCGGCGGTATTCAAAAATTCGGTGATATGCGATTAGTCAAATTCGGCATTTCTGTTTTAGATGATAATTTTACGCTTTTCGGCGAAACAATTTCATCAAAAGCTGCTGATTTGTTGTTAGGTGTAATTTTCAATCCGCTTATTGAAAACGGTAAATTCAACAATAGAGTTTTTGAAAACAACAAGCGCATTTTAATTGACCAAATCAACGCTCAAATAAATGAAAAAAGAGGCTATGCAATTTCAAATACTGAAAAAGCAATGTTTGAGGGTGAGCCTGCAAGTATTCAAAACTATGGCACTGTAAAAACAGTTGAAAGCTTGACAAATGAAGATATAGTTGCTGCTCATAAATACCTTTTGCAAAACGCTTTTGTTCGTATCAATGTAATTTCACAAAACAAGTCCGAAAAAGTTTTTGATAGATTTAAAGAGTATTTTTTACCGCTTTCAAGAAATGTTGAAAAGAAAAACTTTACTTGTTTTCATAAAACAAAAGGCGAAGTAAAGCACTTAGAAGAAAAAATGAATGTTACACAAGGCAAGCTTTGCTTAGGCTTTTCATTTGATATTGGTGAAACTCGTCAAAGCGTTGCAAACGCCGCTGTGTTTGTTGATGTTTTCGGCGGTGGCCCTTACTCAAAGCTTTTCACAAATGTCAGAGAAAAGCAAAGTCTATGCTATTATTGCGCTGCTCGTTTAAACTCTAAAAAAGGTACTTTTATCGTTGACAGCGGTATTTTAGAGGAAAATAAGCAAAAGGCATATGATGGTATTTTAGAGCAGTTAGAGCAAATTAAATCAGGCAATATTACAGAAGATGAGGTTAATTCTTCAAAAATTGCAATTGCCGATACATTAGGTGCTTATAACGACCAGACCGCAACGCTTGATTCTTGGTATGTTTTATCAACCTTTAATGATGGCGAAACTATTGAAGATTATACAAAACTAATTAAAAATGTCAGCGTCAGCGATGTAATCAAAATTGCAAATTCAGTAAAACTTGATACAGTTTATTTCTTAGGCAAAGCAAAGGAGGAGAATAATGATTAAGACTTATGAAAACTCCTTAGTGGGCGAAAAAGTAAAGGTTTATAAGCATAAATCAGGACTTGAAGTTTATGTTTGCGAAAAGCCTGAGTTTTCGTCAAGCTATGCTATTTTCGGTACTCGTTACGGCTCAATTGATACAAAGTTTTCTGTAAATAATAATGATGTAATTGAAGTGCCGGAGGGTATTGCTCACTACCTTGAACACAAATTATTTGAGTCTGAGGAGCTTGACGCTTTTGCTCGTTTTGCTAAAACAGGTGCAAGTGCAAACGCTTTTACCTCATTTGACAGGACATGCTATTTGTTCTCATGCTCAACTAATTTTGAAGAAAACTTTAAAATCTTGCTTGATTTTGTTCAGCATCCTTATTTTACCGAAGAAACAGTCAGAAAAGAGCAGGGAATTATCGGGCAAGAAATTCAAATGTATGATGATTCTGCACCTTGGCAGATGTTTATGAACTTGCTTGGTGCTTTGTATAAAAAACACCCTATAAGAATTGATATTGCAGGTACAGTTGAATCAATAGCAAAAATTAATGCCGAATTGCTGTATGATTGCTATAATACATTTTATAATTTAAATAATATGTTCATCTGCGTTGCAGGCAATGTAGACGCTCAAAACATTTTCGATCTATGCGATGAGTTGTTAATAACCAAAGAGCCTGTTAAAATCAACAGATTTATGCCAGATGAAGACGAAAAGGTTGAAAAACAGAGTGTTGAAGTTAAACTTCCTGTCAGCAAGCCTATCTTTGGAATAGGATTTAAAGAAAAATGCGAAACCCCTGAAAAAACGCTTAAAGAAAAGATTTTAAGCCATATCATTATAAAATGCATTTTCGACAATGATTCACCGCTTTACAAAGAATTGTTTGACTCAAAACTTATAAACGATACTTTTTGTGCGGAGTATTCTCATGGTTATGGTTATGCTTGCACAATTGTTGAGGGCGAATCCAATACACCTGAAAAGGTAAGAGAAATTGTAAACCGTTATTTACAAAACTATCTTGAAAACGGCATTGATAAAGAAGATATCAACAGAGCGGTAAAAGCCTATTATTCAGATTATGTTTGCAGTTATAATTCTGCAGAAAATATCGTTATGAGTATGGTTGAATCCGCATTTTCAAATACACCTGTATTTGAAGAATTTGATATTATTAAGAACATCAGCGAGGCCGATATTAAAAACAGGCTT
>CACZIY010000007.1 GCA_902781345.1 Oscillospiraceae bacterium
GTATTCGGTCAGGTTGTAAGCGGTATGGATATTGTTGATAAAATCGCAAATGTTAAAACAGGTCCCGCTGACAAGCCTGTTGAAGATGTTGTAATCGAATCTGCCGAAACTTATATATGCGAGGAATAACAATTGACTGAATTTTTTAATAGTGCATTAAAACTTGGAGAACAGGTAGCAATACTTTTTATACTTATTGCTGCCGGTTTTGTTTGTACAAAGACTAAGCTAATAAACAGCAAAAGCAAAAACGGGCTTGTAAACATACTTTTGTATGTTGTAACACCTTGTTTGATAATAAATTCATTTTTGAATGTTAAATTTACAGCCAATACTATTACTTCTTTAGGTATTGCCGCTGCTTGTGCAGTTGTTTCACATATTATAGGAATTGCCTTTTCTTTTCTGTTTTTTGATAAAGATTTCAGAAAGAAAACGGTTTTACGATTTGGTTTGATTTTTTCAAATGCAGGCTATATGGGAATACCGCTTGCACACGCTGTTTTTGGCGCAAAGGGTGTTTTTTACGGCTCAGCTTATGTAATAGTATTTAACATTGTTATGTGGACTTACGGCATTTCAATGTATCAAAAAAGCAAGAAAAACAGAATAAAAATCATTTTAAACCCAGGTACAATAGGCGTCTTAATTGGTTTACCATTATTCTTGCTAAAACTGCAATTACCTGAGATTTTCTCTGTGCCGATAGAATCGTTATCTGAACTCAACACTCCTGTTGCGATGATGGTTTTAGGTTATTATTTTGCTTGTTCCGATTTAAAAACAGGATTATTAAGCAAAAAAATGTGGGCAGTAATTTTAGGAAGAATGATAATTGTTCCGCTTGTAACCTTTGCTATTTTCAAATATATATTAGGACTTGAAGGAGTTTTACTCGGCTGTTGCGTATTACCTGCTTGTGCACCGACAGCAGTAAACACAATTGTTTTAGCTTCAAAATTCAAGGGCGATACCGATTTAGCGTTAAAATTAGTTTCAATTACAACTATTCTTTCAATTATCACAATGCCGTTAATTTTAGCATTGGCTAAGTTGTAAGCGAAAAATAATAGGTGAAAAATGTTATATTTTATTATAGTTGCGGTTTTTTTCTTAATTATGCTTCTTTGTGTTATATCAATCATTAGGCACTTTCATAAGTTTAATTTTGTTAAAAAAATCGCTGAAAAATCAAAGCCACTCTATTGGTTAGTTTCTTTTACTCCTATCATTTTGATATTCTTATTTATTTTTATAAACATTTACGCCGCATTTATCGTACTTATTCATTTAACTTTAATTTGGCTTATTTGCGATTTTGCAGTGTTTATAATTAAAAAGGCACGAAAAAAGGATTTTAAAAGATACTATACAGGTGCAATTGCAATAGTATTAACGATTTCTTATTTAAGTTATGGCTGGTTTTGTGCACATCATATTTATGAAACTGATTACAGAATAAAAACCACAAAAAATTTAGGAAAAAGCACAATAAGAGTGGTTGAAATTGCTGATTTACATTTAGGAATAACGCTTGATGGCGATAAATTCGCCGATAAAACAAAGGATATTCAAAAGTTAAATCCTGATATTGTTGTTATTGCCGGCGATTTTGTCGATGATGAAACTTGCAAAAAAGACTTGATTAAAGCCTGCAAAGCATTAGGCGCACTTAAAACCAATTACGGTGTATATTTAGTTTACGGCAATCACGACAAAGGCTATTTTAATTATCGTGATTTTAGCGAAAACGATTTAAAAAACGAGTTGAAAAAGAATGGCATTAAAACATTAAAAGATGAAACTGTTTTAATCAACAACAGCCTTTATTTGATAGGCAGAAAAGACAAAAGTGATAATAATCGTCTTGATATGCTTTCTCTTACAAAAAATCTAGATAAAACAAAATATATGTTGGTAGCCGACCATCAACCTAACGATTATAAAGCACAAGAAAAATCGGGCGTTGATTTGGTAATTTCGGGTCATACTCACGGCGGTCATATGTTTCCGGCAGGCTATATAGGTCTTATTAGCGGCGCAAATGATAAAATATACGGTCTTGAAAAAAGAAACAACACTACTTTTATAGTTTCTTCAGGAATTTCAGGTTGGGCGATTCCTTTTAAAACAGGTGCTATTTCTGAATTTGTGGTAATTGACATTAAACAAAAATAACTAATTATTAAACGGTAACAAAAATTTGTTGCCGTTTTTATATCATTTACCCCTTGAAAAAAGGCGAAAAAAATGGTATTATATTTATAATTGTATTTTAATATTTAGGAGAAATAATATGGCAAAGGATTTAGCTAAACAATACGACCCTAAAGAAGTTGAGGATCGTACTTATAGATTTTGGTTAGACGGCGACTATTTTCATGCAGAGCCAGACTCTAAAAAGAAACCTTATACAATAGTAATTCCGCCGCCAAACATTACAGGTCAATTGCACATGGGACACGCACTTGACAACACCTTGCAAGATATTTTAATTCGTTTTAAAAGAATGCAAGGCTTTTCTACCCTTTGGATGCCTGGTACTGACCACGCATCAATCGCAACTGAAGCAAAAATTGTTGAACAAATGCGTAAAGAAGGCATTTCTAAAGAAGATTTAGGCAGAGAAAAATTCTTAGAGCGTGCTTGGGATTGGAAAAAGCAATACGGCGGAAGAATTATTGAACAGCTTAAAAAAATGGGCTCTTCTTGCGACTGGAAGCGTGAACGCTTTACTATGGACGAAGGCTGTAATAAAGCTGTAAGAGAAGTTTTTGTTAACCTTTATGAAAAAGGGTTGATTTATCAAGGCGAAAGAATTATTAACTGGTGTCCAAAATGTTTAACTTCAATTTCTGATGCTGAGGTTGAATATGAGGAGCAGGCTGGTTCATTCTGGCATTTACGCTATCCTCTTACTGACGGCAGCGGTTATGTTGAGCTCGCTACAACTCGTCCTGAAACATTACTCGGCGATACAGCGGTTGCTGTTAACCCTAATGATGAAAGATATAAAGATATTATCGGCAAAACTCTTACTCTCCCATTAGTCGGCAGAGAAATTCCTGTAGTTGCTGATGATTATGTTTCGGTTGATTTTGGTACAGGTGTTGTAAAAATCACACCTGCTCACGACCCTAACGACTTTGAAGTAGGACTTCGCCATAACTTGCCTGTTATCAATGTTTTAACTGATGATGCTAAAATTGTTGATGATTATGAAAAATACGCTGGTATGGACAGATATGAGGCAAGAAAAGCTATTGTAAAAGACCTCGAAGAAGGCGGTTTCTTAGTAAAAATTGAGGAACACACTCATAATGTAGGTACTTGCTATCGTTGTTCTACAACAGTAGAGCCGAGAGTTTCAAAGCAATGGTTTGTAAAAATGGAGCCATTGGCAAAACCTGCTATTGAAGCGGTTAAAAGCGGCGAAACAAAGTTTATTCCTGAAAGATTTGATAAAATCTATTATCATTGGATGGAAAATATTAAAGATTGGTGTATTTCCCGTCAACTTTGGTGGGGTCATAGAATTCCTGCTTACTACTGTGATGATTGCGGCGAAGTTATCGTTGCAAAAGATGCACCGCACGAATGTCCGAAATGCCATTCAAAGAAATTGCATCAAGACCCTGACACACTCGATACTTGGTTTTCATCAGCACTTTGGCCGTTTTCAACACTTGGCTGGCCTGAAAAAACTGATGAGCTCGACTACTTCTACCCTACTTCAACCCTCGTAACAGGTTACGATATTATCTTCTTCTGGGTTGCAAGAATGATTTTCTCAGGTATTGAGCATATGGGCAAAGTTCCTTTTAAAACAGTGCTTATTCACGGTCTTGTTCGTGATCCTCTTGGCAGAAAAATGTCAAAATCTCTTGGCAACGGCGTTGACCCATTAGAAGAAATTGAAAAATATGGCGCTGATGCACTTCGTTTCACTCTTGCTACTGGTAACAGTCCGGGAAATGATATGCGTTATTTGCCTGAGCGAGTTGAGGCTTCAAGAAACTTTGCTAATAAAATCTGGAACGCTGCAAGGTTTATTTTGATGAATCTTGATGAAAATGAGCCTAAACCGCATATTCCTGAAAACTTGGCAGTTGAAGATAAATGGGTTATCTCAAAATTCAACACCCTTGCAAAAGATGTTACCGAAAATCTTGAAAAATTTGAACTCGGTCTTGCCGTTCAAAAATTATATGATTTCATTTGGGATATTTTCTGCGATTGGTATATTGAAATTGCAAAAATCCGCTTAAACAGTGAAGATAAAGCTACTGCAAAAGCAGTATTAGTTTATGTTATGAGCGGTTGTATGAAACTTTTGCACCCATTTATGCCTTTTATTACCGAGGAAATTTGGCAATCACTTCCTCATAGCGGCGAATCAATTATGATAAGCGACTGGGTAAAATATGATGAAAGCTTGAATTTCAGCGAAAAAGAATCTGAATTTGAAAGCATTATGGCAGCAGTAAAAGCAATTCGTACTCGCAGAAGCGAAATGAATGTAGCACCAAGCAAAAAGGCTGCAATTCACATTGCTACCGCTAAAATAGATACTTTTGAAACTTCAAAAGCAGTTATTGCTAAACTTGCAAGCGGTTCAACGGTTGAGGTTGCTAACAGTTTTGAAATTGAAAATGCGGTTTCAATTGTAACTTCGGACGCCACAATTTACATTCCGCTTGGCGAATTGGTTGATTTTGAGGCTGAAAAAGCAAGACTCAACAAAGAAAAAGAAGCAGTTTTAAAGAAACTCGAACAAACAGAGCGTAAACTTTCAAACGAAGGCTTTTTAGCAAAAGCACCGCAAGCGGTTGTTGAAGAACAAAAACAAAAAGCAAAAGAGTTTAAAGAAAAAATCGCTTTAATTGACGAACAGTTAGCAAAATTATAAATAAAATCAGCCTCTCTAAATTTAGAGGGGCTGTCTAATATAATAAAAACAATTATTAAAATAACCGACTTAAATTAAGTCGGTTATTTTTTATATTTAGATTCAAACTCTTTTCCGTTTATAAGATAGTCAATAGAAACATCATAATAATCAGATAAAATCTTAAGCATAGCAATATCGGGAGAGCGTTTGCCGTTTTCATAATAAGAAAGCGCCTGTCTTGAAATGTTTAAATCCATTGCGACTTTTAATTGGTTATAACCCTTTTTCTTTCTTATTGCTTTAAGCCCTAACATTTCCATTAAATCATCTCTTTTTTAAAAAATTTAAAAAACTCTTGACTTTATTGTAACAATTTGTTACAATAATTATGCAACAATATGTTGCATAATTATTTTTTCGGAGAAACATAATGATAAAAACAATTAATTTATTAAAAAATAAAAAGACTATTATATTCATTTCTTTGGTTATTAGTATGATTATAATTTTATCGATTATTATTTTCTCAAATAAAACTCCTTCAAAACATAAGATTATTAATGATTTGATTGAAGATAATAAAATTACAACATATTTCGACTCTCGAAACGATTATGTTTTTTCAGTAGAAGAAATAGAAATAACACTTGCAAATACTATAGATAATGTATATACTGCTGATCTAGTTGTCTATTTAGAGAACTCAGACTACAAACTAAAAAGAAATGCTGAAATAGTATATGTACATTATGATACTGGTGGCTGGTTAGTTGATTCAATTGATGTTAACGAACCATATGATATTGTAGCATTAAGCCCATATTCTGAAGATTTAGCAATAAGTGATATTGAATATGCATACAATGGAAGCATTGAATTAGTTGACCATAATACAGATTTAGATACGGGTATTGATGAATTTGTTTTTTCTGTTATTGTTAAAGGAGAAAACTTTGACTATACAACACAAGTTAAATATACTTATTTAACAAATAATAGTTTTTGGAAAAAAGATAAAACTGAAATAATTGACACAAATTATACTCTTAAAAATATTGATGGAATATGGTACTGTGGTGATTCAGTAAATGCAACCGCTATTCATTTTGATTCTATTAATTACAACAAGAACAATTCTGTAAGTTCTGGGACAGTTACAATAATTGATTTTGACCATTCGGGACCATTTAATCCCAAAACAACTATAGAAAAAGAACGCAATACATATAATATTAATTTTGAACAAGAGTATTCATATGAAATAAGAAATGATTCAACAGAATATTATATAATAAATAGTGAAATTGCAGTTTTTCAAGATAAAATTTATTATTATGGCAGAGAATTATCAAAAGTAAATTATTTAAACATTTACTGGCTAAGAGAATCTTGCAAAGAAACATGCAAAAAATTTGAGAATATAGATATAAATCGTCATTTAAAAATTAATCCGAATGATCCAAGTCGAAGTATAACCAAAAAAGACATACTAGGAATATGGAATTGCGAAAAGTATTACTATGGCTTTACTGAAAAAACAGTAAATTTTTTAGGCTCAAACTCTATACCAAGTACTGATGAAATCTTAAAAGACAAAAAGATTGATTATAAATTTTTTGATATTAATTATTATGGATATGATTATAAAGAAAAATCCTATATTGTTTATTATTATGATGTAGGTAGTATTAAAACATTCAAATTTTTTAAAAAAAGTAATGGCGACATAAAAATGAATGTGTTTGGTGAAAAAGTTTTAGTTTCATCAGAAGATGTTTTTAAAAAAGTAAAATAATTTCTAAAAGCAGTTCGTTTGAACTGCTTTTTTATTGAATTTTTTTATAATTTGTTATATAATAAATTGTGTTAAAAAATTTGGAGAAAAACTATGCCTAACAATTTTAAAAGCGCTCAAGCGATAGAGATTATAAACTACATAAAAGAAAAATATGACAGCGATTTAGAGTTTTTATGGGAAAATTCGCCCGATGCTGCTATTTGGCGAAACAAAGCCAACAAAAAGTGGTATGGTATAATTATGACAATTTCTGAAAACAAATTAGGGCTAAAAAGCGATAAAAAAATCGAAATAATTAATGTTAAATACCAAAAAGGCATAACAAACAGCATTACCGATTTTAAGCACATTTTCCCTGCTTATCATATGAACAAGCAAAATTGGGTTACAATTGCGCTTGACAAAGGCTTGAACACAGGCGAAATTTTTGAATTGATTGACAATTCTTACTCTTTAATATCACAAAAGGCAAAAAGGAAGAAATAATATGACTTACAAACAAGCGACGGATTATATTGATTCGTTTTTGATATTCGGCTCAAAATTAGGGCTTGAGCGAATTACAAAACTTTTAAATGACCTTGGCAATCCGCAAGACAAATTAAAGTTTATTCACATAGCAGGTACAAACGGCAAAGGCTCAACTTCAAAATATATCTCCTCAATTTTAACGCAAGCAGGTTATAAAACGGGCTTGTTTATTTCACCGTATATTATAGATTTTAGAGAGCGTTTTCAAATTGACGGCGAAATGATAAGCGAGAAAGAGCTTTGTGAAATTGTCGAAGAAATAAAGCAAGTTGTTGATACTTACCCTAAAGACGAATTGCCGACCGAATTTGAAATTGTTACTGCAATCGGTATTTTATATTTTTATCGTCAAAAGTGCGATGTTGTTGCGCTTGAAGTAGGTCTTGGCGGTAGATTTGACTCGACTAATGTTATCAAAAATCCGCTTTGTAGTGTTATTTGCTCGGTTTCAATTGACCATACAGAACAGTTGGGCGATACTGTTGAAAAAATCGCTTTTGAAAAAGCAGGTATTATAAAAGAAAACTGCAACACAGTTTTATACCCTATTCAAGAAAGCGATACATTTAAAGTTATTGGCGATGTTTGCAAGCAAAGAAACAGCAATTTAACTATTGTTAATCAAGATGAAATCAAAGTTGTAAAAAGCACAATTGACGGTGATTTGGTAAGCTACAACGGACAAGAAATAAAATTGTCAATTGCAGGTGCTTTTCAGCCTTTAAACTTTTTAACTGCTGTTACCGCAATCAAAAAAAGCGGTTTAAATGTTAGCGACAAAGATATAAAAATCGGTGCGCAAAATGCTACTTTTCCTACAAGGTTACAATTAATCTCACAAAATCCAAAAATTTTGTTAGATGGCGCTCACAATCCTGATGGAATTCGCTCGCTTAAAGAGCATTTGCAGAAATATTTTGACAAGCCTGTTGCTATTATCGGTATGATGAAGGATAAAGATTGCGACAAGGTGCTTTCGCAAATCGCACCGCTTTTTTGCGAAATTCACACCGTTACTGTTAATAACCCTCGTTCATTAACGGCCGAAGAATTAAAACAAAAAGCAAGTAAGTATTGTGATACTGTTATAGCACAAAAGTCGCTTGAAAGCGCCATAAGCAACGCAAAAGATATGGAAAAAGATATTTGTATTTGCGGTTCTTTTTATTTGTGCAGCGAAGCGTTAAAGTTTTTTTAAAACGCTGTCAAATTTCGACTGAAAAAAATAAGAAAAGTCTGTATTATTAGAAATACAGGCTTTTTTATTTTGGAGGAAAAACTATGGAATGTAAATTAAATATTGAAAATGATATTCTTACCGCCGAGCTTGACGGTGAAATTGACCATCATACCGCAAAGGATATTCGAGAGCAAATTGACCTTGAAATTGAAATGCAAAACCCAAAAACCTTGGTGCTTGATTTTTCAGATATTACTTTTATGGACAGCTCAGGTATCGGGCTGATTATGGGTAGATATAAAAAGATTAAGCAATCAGGCGGAAAAGTGAAAATCAAAAATCCATCTCCTAACACTTTCAGAGTTTTAAAATTGGCAGGAATGGACAGGCTTGCGAAAATTGAAAGAGAGGAATAAAAAATGAAAACAATAAATCAATTTAAAATGCGTTTACAAGCAAAATCAACAAACGAAAGCTTTGCAAGAGCGTCAGTGGGTGCATTTATTGCTCAGTTAGACCCTACTATTGAAGAAATATCAGATATAAAAACTGCGGTTTCGGAAGCGGTTACCAACTGTATTATTCACGCATATAAAGAATTTAGCGGAGACATTTACATAACGGTTAAAATTTTTGAAAACAACAAGGTAAAAATCGTTATTCGTGATAAAGGCTGCGGAATTGACGATATAAACAAAGCAATGGAGCCGCTTTATACAACAGGCGGTGCCGAACGAGCAGGCTTAGGCTTTGCGGTAATGCAGTCCTTTTGCGATAAATTGCGTGTTATTTCAAAGGTCGGTAAAGGTACAACTGTTTCGCTTTTTAAAGAAATAAAATCAAAATGAGTTATGAAGAATTAGTCAATCAAAATCTGAAATTAGTTCACGCTTGTGCTCACAAAATGCAGTATAAAGGCATTGAGTACGACGAATTGTATTCGGCTGGCTGCATAGGTCTTGTAAAAGCGGCAAAAAAGTTTGACGAAAGCAAAGGCTTTAAGTTTTCTACCTATGCTGTTCCCGTTATTTTCGGTGAAATAAAGCAACTTTTTCGAGATAATAACCCTGTAAAATTAAGCCGTGCTGTAAAAGATTTAGGCAATAAATCCAACAAAACGATAAACGATTTAAAAGCGGTTTTAGGTAGAACCCCAACTATTAACGAAATCGCAGAAAAATTGGGTGAAAACAAAGAAGAAGTCGCTTATGCGCTTAATGCTATTCGCTCGATAAAATCGCTTGACAGCGACGAAGAAATTAAAAAAAGCGTGTGTGTTTGCATTGAAGACAAGCTTTTAACAAAGCTTTCGCTAAACCAACTAATCGAAAATCTTGATGAAAACGATAAAATCTTAATCAAGCTTCGCTATTTTTCTGATAAAACGCAATGCGAAACCGCTAAAATAATGGGAATCAGTCAAGTTCAAGTATCAAGAAAAGAGAAAAAATTGCTTGAATTTCTAAAAATCAAACTTTCAGTATGATTTTACTAAATTATTAATAGAATTTTTAATATTTTTTATAATTATCTACAAAAAAATACTTGACAAGCAACAAACAAAGTAGTATTATATTACTATAGATAATATTTTGAGGTTCTTTTTGTCTATGATAAATAAATTTGCCGATTACTCTGATGAAAAATTAGTTAACGCCTGTAAAAACGGTGATGATGACGCATACAGCGCTTTGATAGGTCGTTATCTTTTCGCAGTCAGAACAAGGGCTTATGCTTATGATAAAAGCGCAATTGATTTTGAAGATTTAGTTCAAGAAGGCTTAATCGGTCTTATGAACGCTGTTAAGTATTATGACAGCAGTTTTGGTGCTTCATTTTCAACTTTCGCTTATCTTTGTATTGACCGCAATATTATGTCGGCGGTTAAAAAGTCTTTAAGCAAAAAGCAAATTCCAAAATCGGCTTTGGTTTTTATTGACCAGACAAGTGATTTTGAATCAAATCATTCTGATAACCCTGAAATCGCTTTAATTTCAAAAGAAAACATTGATTTATTAAAGACAAAAATTACTAAAAAGCTTTCAAATATGGAGCAAAGCGTTTTAAAGCTTTATTTAAACGGAAATTCTTATGATGAAATTGCGAAGATTTTGAAAATTTCGCAAAAGTCTGTTGATAACGCAATGCAAAGACTTAGGAAAAAACTTAAATGAAACGGAGTTAAAACTTAAATTTTTAAGTTTTAATATAAAGAATTTATTTTAGAGAGGTATCCCCTATGTTTGAAGACAAAACATTAACTTGTAAAGAATGCGGTCAGGAGTTTGTTTTTACCGCTGGCGAACAGGAGTTTTACGAGGCAAAAGGCTTTGTAAATGAGCCGCAGCGATGCAAATCATGTCGTGATGCAAGAAAAGCGGCCTCAAAGGCCAACAGAGAAATGTTTGTAACTGTTTGCGCTTCATGTGGCGCAGAAGCAAAAGTCCCTTTCAAACCTCGTGAAGACAGACCTGTTTATTGCAGTGAGTGTTTTGCGAAAATGAAAGAAGCAGAAGAGGCTGAAGCAAAAGCTGAAGAGCCTGTTGCTGAAGAACCAGTTGAAACAGAGAATACTGAAGAATAAAAGTAGAATTATTCTTTTCATTTAAAAATCTCAAAAATTCAAGCCCCCTGTTAATCTAACAGGGGGCTTGAGTTATATTCTCATAATATTAATAGTTTTCTGCTTTTATTTCAAAGAATGATTGTGGGTGGTCGCAAACAGGACATACATCAGGTGCATTAGTGCCGACAACAATATGTCCGCAATTCCTGCATTTCCAGATTTTAACCTCGCCTGCTTCAAAAACAGTACCGTTTTCAACCTTTTCAAGAAGCTTTCTATATCTTTCCTCATGTTCTTTTTCAATTTTGCCAACCTCTTCAAAAAGGAAAGCTAATCGCTCAAAGCCCTCTTCTTTAGCGGTTTTTGCGAATTCAGCGTACATATCTGTCCACTCAAAATTCTCACCGTCAGCAGCTGCTTTCAAATTCTCAGCAGTAGTGCCGATTCCGCTTAATTCTTTAAACCAGATTTTAGCGTGTTCTTTCTCATTTGCAGCAGTTTCTTCAAAAATAGCGGCTATTTGTTGATAGCCCTCTTTTTTTGCTTTGCTTGCAAAATAAGTATACTTATTTCTCGCTTGTGATTCGCCTGCAAAAGCAGTCCATAAATTTTTTTCGGTTTGTGAACCTTTTAACTCCATAGTTAAATCTCCTTTTTACTTTTCTTTATTTTTTTGATAGATTTTTGCGCTGTCGATAATAAGATTTATCGACTCCTCAATACCATAAGCGGCAGAATTTACAAGCAAGTGATAATTCCTTCTCTCGCCCCAAATTCTATCGCAATAATAGTTATAATGTCTTGATCTTGTCTTATCTCTTGTTTTGATAAGCTTTAAAGCCTCTTTTTTATCAAATCCGTATTCTTCTACAATTCTTTTTTTCTTAAAATCTTCATCGGCATAAACAAAAACATTAAAGCAGTTTTTCTCACGCAAAACATAGTCAGCACAACGACCTACAATTACACAAGGTCCTTTTTCAGAAAAATCTTTAATAGCTTTGCTTTCCGAAACATATATTTTATCAACAAGTGAAGTTCCACCAACACCGAAAGAGCCACCTGAAGTAGCAAGGTTAAAAAGAATACTATTAGAAAATGTTTGTTCTTCTTTAGCAATAAACTCAGCAGAAAGACCGCTTTCCTCAGCAGCCTCATCAATTATTGCTTTATCATAATAATTGATACCGAGTTTTTTTGCAACGCCCTCACCTATTGCTCTACCGCCTGAACCAAATTCACGGCTTATTGTTATAATTAAATCATTCATTTCTCTATCTCCTATTAATAGTATAGCTATATTTTACCACACTATTTGCAAATAATCAACATACAAAATTAAATTTTTATATATTTTTTGTTTATTATTACCTACAAATGTCACAAATAACCGCCTATTTTTAAAAAAGGCGGTTATTTTTATTATTTCAAAACTTGATAAGCCACTTTTTCTAATTCTTCATTAATAGCATCTGCTTCTTTTTGTGTTTTTGCAACAGCAGAAAGATAAACTTTGATTTTTGGCTCTGTACCTGATGGGCGTACCATAAATTTAGCGCCACCTTGCAAGCGGAATTCAAGCACATTTGATTTAGGTAAGCCTGTTCCGTCAGCATTATAATCAACAAAACCTTCAACCTTGTATTCACCGATTTTTTCAGGAACATTCTCACGCAACGAAGTCATAATGCTTTGCATTTTGGTCATACCTGTATCGCCCTCAAACTCAACGCTTACAAGCGCATTGCGGTAATAACCGTATTCCTCATACAAATCAGTAATAACATCTAAAAGGCTTTTGCCTTGTTTAGCGTAATAAGCTGCCGCTTCACAAATTAACAAAGTAGCATTTACAGCGTCTTTATCTCTTACATGAGCGCCTGATAAATAGCCATAGCTTTCTTCAAAACCGAAAATAAATCTGTCTTGCTCACCTTTTGCTTCTAAGAAACCGATTTGCTCACCGATAAATTTAAAACCTGTTAAAGTTCTTTTAATTTCAACGCCGTATTTTTCAGCGATAGGGTCAATCATATCAGTAGAAACTATTGTAGAAACAGCGATTGGATTTTTCGGCATTGTACCAAGTTTGGTTCTTGTTTTGCAAATGTAGTCAAGCAAAATAATGCCCATTTCATTACCTGTAATAAGAGTGTAACCGCCCTGTTTATTAGGAACAGCAGTACCGCATCTGTCGCAGTCAGGGTCAGTACCGAGCAACAAGTCAGGTTTAACCTCATCACAAAGGTCAAGACCTTTTTGCATTGCCTCTCTGATTTCAGGGTTTGGATAAGGGCAAGTTGGGAAATTGCCGTCAGGCATTTCTTGCTCTTTTACGATTGAAACATTGTTTATGTTCATCTTTTTAAGCAATTTTTTAACACATTCAAGTCCGGCACCGTTTAAAGGAGTGTAAACCAATTTTAATTTATCAGTTCCCTCTCCGTCTCCGACTTTTTGATTATAAACTGCATCAACAAAATCATCAACACATTTATCTTCAATTACGATAATTTTACCTTGTTTTTCAGCCTCATCAAAATCAACAGTAGGCACTTCAAAACAGTCAACTTTCTCAATTGCTTTTAAGATTTTATCAGCAACCTCCAAATTGATTTGGCAACCATCAGCACCATAAACCTTATAACCGTTGTATTTTGCAGGGTTATGACTTGCTGTTACATTAATACCAGCACCGCAACCGTAATATCTTACCGCCCAAGAAAGTGCAGGTGTAGGCTCTAAACGAGGATAGATATATGTAGTAATATTGTTTGCAGCCAAAACCTTTGCGGACTCTTTTGCAAAAACATCACTTTTAATTCTGCTGTCATAGCCAACTGCCACTTTTTTAGGTAAATCGGTCGCATTAAGATAGTCAGCCAAGCCTTGTGTTGCTTTTCTGACAGTATAAATGTTCATACGATTAATACCAGCGCCCAAAACACCTCTTAAACCGCCAGTACCAAATTCAAGGCCTTTATAAAACCTATCATGAATATCATCGGCTGATTTAAGTTCTTCTAACAATTCTTTGTCAATTTCATCAAAATTTAACCAGCGCTCATATTCCTTCTTCCAATCCATAAATTACCTCCAACTAATTATATAGATTTAACCTTATTAATTATAACACATTTTTATGAAAATGTACATATTTTTATATAAATTAACAAATTATTTACTTTTTTACTAAAAAATCCTCTAACCGATAAAGATTAGAGGACTATTTCTGGCGCGCTGCGAGGGATTCGAACCCCCGACCCTCTGCTTAGAAGGCAGATGCTCTATCCAACTGAGCTAGCAGCGCATATACGCTTGTTTTTCAAAGCACAAGCGATATTATAACACAAACAAAATAAAAATTCAAGTGGTTTTTAAAAAATATTTAATTTTTTATTTTTTAACCATAATTTCTTATAATTCTTTCTGAAACTGCACGCTTAGTTTCGCAATTATCCATTGCTTGTTTTTCGATATATTTATGCGCATCTTCCTCGCTCATTTTAAGTTCATCAATCAAAAGCCATTTTGCACGATTGACTATTCTGATTTCTTTCATCTTTTCCTCGATTGAAACAGTTTTCTTTTCGATTCTTTTCATTTTTTGCCTTACAGAACACAAAATATTAACCGACTGCAAAACGAGTTTTGAAGAAGCAGGCTTAGAAAGCGTTAAAACGCCGTAAGGCATAACCTTATCGACGATGATTTCATAAATATCAGAACGAGAAAACAACAAAACGCCAGTATTTGTATCGGCGCATAAATCAATTGCAAGGTCAATACCGTTTTCATCAGGCAAAGGCGAGTTTACGATTACAATATCAAAAGAATTATCAATCAAAACTCTTTTAGCCGCAGCGATATTATCGGCATAAGTTACAGGGGTGAAACGAGATTTCGGAATAAATTCCGCTATTGAACTATTAAATTTTTCCGAAGCGGAAACAACAAGAACGCTAAAAAGATGTTCTCTTAAATCCAAAATCATTCACCTCCTTTAACTAACCTTTTAAAACTTATTTACAATAATTTTCAATTATAGCCGATGGCAAATATTTTTTTACAAAATCGCTGTTTAAAGCCTTATTCTTAGCAGAATCCAAATCAAGTGGCAATGTTTTTAAACCTTTAGTTTCTTGTTCACTTGCACAGAATAAATCTTTATCAATCGCTTGTTCAGGCTCTTTTTTATTTAAAACGCCTTCCAAAACAGCGTAAATCAACAAAGAATATGCAACATACGGATTTGCCATTGGGTCAGGCGACCTAAGCTCAACACGCTTATTTAATGTTGGCGCTGCCGGAACTCTTACTAACTGCGAACGATTCTCCTTTGACCAAGAAATGAATTTCGGCGCTTTAAAGGTGCCGAATCTCGTATAAGAATCCTCTACCCTGTTTAAAAATACAGTAATATCAGAAATTCTATCAAGCATTCCGCCGATAATATATTTGATGTTTTCATCAGTCATTTGACCGTCAACTGAGATGTTGATATGCATACCATTACCAGGATTGTCGGCAATCGGTTTTGGTGAAAAGTCAGCACAAACACCGTGGCGAGCAGAAATTGTATTAACAACATATTTAAAGGTTATTGCATTATCAGCACAAGTAAGCGGGTCAGAATATTTGAAATCAATTTCATTTTGACCAGGACCTGTCTGATGATGTGAGCCCTCTGATTCAATACCCATTTTTTCAAGAGTTAAGCAAATATCACGGCGAACATTTTCGCCTTTATCAGCAGGAGCAATGTCCATATAACCTGCATTATCAAAAGGAATATCGGTTTTATTGCCTTTTTCATCAGCTTCAAAAAGATAAAACTCCATTTCAGTGCCGAACTTGAAAGAATACCCTTTTTCTTTAGCATCTTTTATTGCTTTTTTAAGAATATTTCTTGCATCAAGCTCAAAAATATCACCGTTTTGATAAGTAATATCGCAGAACATTCTTACAACTTTACCATGTTCAGGACGCCAAGGCAACACGCAAATAGTTGACGCATCAGGTCTTAAAAACAAGTCAGAATGAACTTCGCAATTGCAACCTGTAACTGCCGAAGCATCAATTGAAACGCCGTATTTAAAGGCTTTTTCAATTTCATTAGGCATTATTGAAACATTTTTTTGATTGCCGTAAATATCACAAAATGCTAAACGAATAAATTTAACATCTTCTTCTGTGATGAACTGCATAATTTCATCAGGTGAATATTTCATAACAAAAACCGTCCTTTATTAGTTTGCTACATACATTTGTTTGTAGGGATTCTTAGTATCGGGCGTTACAAGAGTGAATTCAGAATTCAAAATTTCTTTTTCATCATAACCAAACTCTTTGCAGAAATTGCTTATGTATGGTTTTATTTCCTCTAAATCTTCCTTTTCTGCTTTATTAACATTAACACGACCGGAAAAATCTACACTTTCAGGCTTTGTTCTTAAAAACATTTTGCCGCCGTGCATTCCAGTGCAAGGAAAATTACCAACAATAGGTTTATTGTTGTCAGATAAACCTAAAACAACAATCAAACCGCCTGCTTGATACTCGCCCAAAAAACTACCTGCCTTACCGCCGATAACCATAATAGGCTTTTTCTCTTTATAGGCTTTCATGTGAATACCTGCTCGATAGCCTGCGTTGCCTTTTACATAGATTTCGCCACCACGCATAGCATAGCCGACTGCATCACCGACATTACCGTTAATGAAGATTTGACCTGCATTCATAGTATCGCCGACTGCGTCTTGTGCATTGCCATTTACTCGAATAACACTACCGTTGAGGTATGCACCTAAAGCGTTACCGGAAATGCCTTCGATAACATAGTTGTAATGTGCTTTACCTGCAGCGATAAAACGCTGACCTAAACAATCAGTAACAGTTGCATCACAATGGCACTCGTGCAAAGCATTGTTTAATTCCCTATAATCTAAGTTTTCAGCACTTATTTTCTTCATTATACCACACCTCCTAGCATTTTTCCACGATTTTCTTTGCTAAATGCAAATAAAGTTGGAGATTCCTTTATCATTTCAAAATCAATTTCAGAAAGTTGTGTCTTATTTCTAATCAAATTTGTATAAATTCCAGCCTTACTTACATCGCCTATAATAATAAATCCAGTTAATACACCGTCTTTAACAAAAAGCTTTTTAATATGCTTTTCACCTTTTTCAATATAGCATTTTCCACCGTCTTTTTCGTCATAATAACTACCTGCACTCATAGCGTGAAGTCCGAAAAATCCGATTGAGTTCATTGGGATAGCGTTATCAAAGTCGCTTTGCTCCCCTGCCATATTTTTACCTGCGTTTAAGCCTTGTAAATAAGCATTAGGCAAAATTGCCATTACTTTTTGGGTATTTGATGAATAATCAAGATATTCGGTGCAGTCGCCTGCAGCATAAATATTTTTAGCAGAGGTTTGCATTTTTGTATCAACCAAAATACCTCTGTTTGTTTTAATATCTATTTCCTTAGCCATCAAAATATTGGCTCTGACGCCAACAGCAAGAATTAAAACATCATATTCAACAGTTTTGCCACTCATCATTTTAGCGGTATTGCCCAAGAATTCTTCAGCAGAATCGCCGAGTAAAAATTCAATGCCTTTTTCTTCAAGATGAGCTTGCATAATTTTTGCACATTCATTATCAAAAATACTTGATAAAACTCGGTCTGCAAGGTCGCAAACAGTGATTTTTTTAACCTTTTCAAGCAAGCCTTCTGCACATTTCAAGCCGATTAAGCCTGCACCGACAATAAGCACCTTTGAATCTTTATTGATTTTCTTTTCAATGGCGAGTGCATCATCAATTGTCATAAATGAAAACTTGTTTTCAACTGTATCAAGCCCTTTAAAAGGCGGTACAAAAGGCGATGAGCCTGTTGCAATCATAAGCTTATCAAAACTTATTTCTTCGCCATTATCTAAATAAACTTTTTTGTTTTCTTTATCAATCTTTGTTGCCATAACGCCATAAAGGACTTTACAATTATTCTTTTCATAAAAATCATCTGGGCGATACTTCATTCGTTGTAAATCAGTTTTTTCCTCTAAATAATAAGAGATTAAAGGGCGTGAATAAACAAAATGATTTTCACCGCTGATTACAGTGATTTCGCCTTTTTCATCAACGCTTCTGATACCCTCAATACAACCAGCCGCCGCAGTTGAATTACCTATAATTACATATTTAGTCATAAGCCTTATCTCTCCTCATAAACAATAGCGTTATTCGGGCAACCTTTAACGCAAGCAGGCTCGCCTGCGCTGTTTTTAAGGCATAATTCGCATTTTTGCGCTACCGAATTTTCGTTTTGTGAAATACAACCGTAAGGACATACCAAAATGCAGGTTAAGCAACCAACGCATTTATCTTGACTAATTGTAATAACGCCGTCTTCGATTGAAAGTGCACCTGTAATACAGCTTTTAACACACATAGGGTCGGTACAATGACGGCAAGAAACCGCATAGTTGATATTTTCATCGCCCTCAATGCGTATTCTCGGGTAGATTTTTTTATCTTTAAGTGCTTTTGCCATATTATCCAAGCCCGAATTTGCAAAAGCACAGTTATATTCGCAAAGGTGACAACCCAAGCACCATTTTTCGTTAACAAATACTCTTTTCATTCGCCTGCATGAGAGATATTAAATATCTCTAACTCCTTTTCTGTCATATTTACGCCACGAAGCATTAATCTGTTACCCTTGAGTGCTTCGATTGAGTTGATACCCATTGCACCCATTAATTCTTTGATTTCGTGTTGCCAAGCGGTAACTAAATTAACAAGTCGTTGATAACCTATATCAGGATTTAATCTTTTTACAAGCTCAGGACGCTGAGTTGCAATACCCCAGTTGCATTTACCTGTCTGACAAGTTCTGCAAAGATGGCAACCGAGTGCCAAAAGTGCCGAAGTTGCGATATAGCAAGCATCTGCACCGAGTGCGATTGCCTTAACAACATCAGAAGCACATCTGATACTACCGCCGACAACAAGCGAAACATTGTTTCTGATACCCTCGTCACGAAGTCGTTGGTCAACGCTTGCAAGTGCAAGTTCTATTGGAATACCGACATTATCTCTGATTCTTGTTGGAGCAGCACCTGTACCGCCTCTGAAACCGTCAATTGCGATAATATCTGCACCGCTTCTTGCAATACCCGAAGCGATAGCGGCGATATTATGAACAGCGGCAACCTTTACAATGATAGGTTTTTTATAATTAGTAGCCTCTTTAAGCGAGAATACTAATTGACGCAAGTCTTCGATTGAATAAATATCGTGGTGAGGTGCAGGAGAAATCGCATCTGAGCCCTCTGGAATCATTCTTGTTTTTGAAACATCGCCAACAATTTTTGCACCTGGCAAGTGGCCGCCGATACCAGGTTTTGCACCTTGACCCATTTTAATTTCGATTGCTGCGCCTGCGTTAAGATAATTCTCGTGAACACCAAAACGACCAGAAGCAACCTGAACGATTGTGTTAGGACCGTATTCATAAAAGTCTTTATGAAGTCCACCCTCACCTGTGTTGTAGCAAATACCGAGCTCTCTTGCGGCTCTTGCTAAGCTTTCGTGAGCGTTATAACTAATTGAGCCGTAACTCATAGCCGAAAACATAATAGGAACAGGCAATTTAATTTGCGGTGCTAACTCGCATTTGATTTTGCCGTTTTCATCACGCTGAATTTTTTCAGGCTTTTTGCCCAAAAACACTGCTGTTTCCATTGGCTCTCTCAACGGGTCAATAGGCGGATTG
This sequence comes from Oscillospiraceae bacterium, assembly GCA_902781345.1. Taxonomy (GTDB): domain Bacteria; phylum Bacillota; class Clostridia; order Oscillospirales; family Acutalibacteraceae; genus RUG11462. The sequence goes on from CACZIY010000007.1 coordinate 19,754, forward strand.
GTTACTTGTGAAGCGTTTATCAAGATTCTATCCCAATAAACTGGCAATGGATTAGGATTACCCATTGATGACAATAAAACCGCACCCGAAGAAGCCTGTTTGTAAACCTCTTTAATAGTGCTGTCAGACCAGTTCGCATTTTCACGAAGTCTGCAATCACTTTTAACAATTTTTAATGCTCTTGTCGGGCAAAGTGCAACGCAACGCTGACAGTTTACACATTTTGCCTCATCACTTAGCATTACATTTAAATCTTCATCTAATTTATGTACTTCGTTAGCACATTGTCGCTGACAAACGCCACATTTTATGCAGCGGTCGGCATTTCTTACAACCTCAAACTCAGGATAAATATATTCAATTCCCATTAGAATTTACCTTCCTTTACTTTAACAATTACTGGCTCGCCACCTGCTGGAGCAAAAATATTAGTTGCATTCGGCTCCATAGCACGAATTGCCGCTTCTTCGCTGGCGATATAAACTTTATCATCTTTTTCGCCAACTACCATTGAACGAAGCTTTAATCTGTCATTAAGTGCCATTAAACCGCCCTCATAGCCTAAAACTATTGAAAATGGGCCTGTTACCAAAAGACTTGAAAATACTGTTCTTAAATAAGTGTATTTTTCTTTATCAAAACCTTTTTTCTTTTCAATTGTTGACCAGAAAGGTGCAGCAATTACATTTGCGGTTTCTTCTAAAGTAAGCCCTTGTCTTCTCATAAGGTAATCTATAATATAAGTAATAACCTCAGTATCTGTTTGTAAATTACATTTATAACCAAACATTTCAATAAATCTTCTGTTTGCGTCATAAGACGAAATCTCACCGTTATGTACTATTGAATAGTCAAGCAATGCAAACGGATGAGCACCGCCCCACCAACCTGGTGTATTAGTTGGGTATCTTCCGTGAGCAGTCCAAGAGTAGCCTTTATATTCATCTAATCTATAAAATCTGCCTACATCTTCAGGAAAGCCTACTGCTTTGAAAACGCCCATATTTTTACCGCTTGAGAATACATAAGCACCATTAATCTCATTATTAATCTTTGTTACTGTTCTTGCAACATAGGTTTTTTCATCTAATTGCAAACGAGAAAGTGTAGATGAGAGTGGTGCAACAAAATAACGCCAAATAAGCGGAACATCTGTAATCTCTGGAATTTTTTTAATAGGAATGTTCTCTGCTTTAACAATTTCAAAACTATCTTTTAAGAAACTTTCACATTTATTTCTTGAAATGTTATCGTTATAAAAAATATGAAAAGCATAATATTCTTTATAATCAGGATAAATGCCATAGCCTGCAAAGCCACCGCCCAAACCATTTGAACGGTCGTGCATAGGAATCATACTTTTAATAATGTTTTCTCCTGTCATTAAATTTCCTTCTTTAGATATTACTGCCGAAATTGCGCAGCCGGAAGGAATTCTTACTTCGCCTTCTAATTTCATCAAAATGCTTCCTTTCATAAAAAAATAAAAAGGCGCTCATTCAAGATAAGAATAATAAAATCCTTATTATGAATGAACGCCTTTGCTCATTTCTTGTTCCCAATTGTAACACAGTTTGAAAAAAAAGTCAATATTTTTTCAAAAAAATTTAAAAAAAGACTTGACAAATGAAATTTTTGGTTGTATAATGCAATCAAGAAAAAGGCAAAGGCGTCTTAAAGAGCAATCTTTATGACGCTTTTTCTTTTTTATAAAATAAAAAATAAATAAGCAATAAGGCAACGGTGTCTTGAAATAGAAATTTAGTTTCAAGAACTCGTTGCCCTTTTTTGTTTTATTTAATGTAAGGAGAATTTATTATGAAATCAGTAGCACAAAATTTTGGAAGTTTGGTATTTGACGACAGAGTAATGAAAGCAACTTTGTCTTCTGATGTTTACCAATCACTAAGAAAAACAATCGAAGAAAACCAAAACCTTGAAACAGATGTAGCAAATGCTGTTGCAGAAGCTATGAAAGATTGGGCAATCGAACATGGCGCAACACATTTCACTCACTGGTTCCAACCATTAACAGGTATTACCGCTGAGAAACACGACAGCTTCATCACTCCATCTCCTGATGGCAGAGTTTTAATGGAATTCTCAGGAAAAGAGCTTATTAAAGGCGAGCCTGATGCTTCATCATTCCCTTCAGGCGGACTTCGTGCAACATTTGAAGCAAGAGGATATACCGCATGGGACCCAACATCTTATGCTTTTATTAAAGGTAAAACACTTTGTATTCCTACCGCATTTTGTTCTTACGGCGGCGAAGCACTTGACAAAAAGACTCCGTTACTTCGTTCAATGGAAGCACTTAACAAACAAGCTCTTCGTATTTTAAAATTATTCGGTAACGATACTGTAAAATGCGTTAAAACTTCAGTAGGTCCTGAACAGGAATACTTCTTGATTGATAAAGATTTATATGATAAAAGAAAAGACTTGATTTTTACAGGCAGAACTTTGTTCGGTGCTAAAGCTCCTAAAGGTCAGGAAATGAACGACCACTACTTCGGTGTTATTAAACCAAGAGTAGCCGCATATATGGCAGACCTTAACGAAGAACTTTGGAAACTTGGTATTCTCGCTAAAACACAACATAACGAGGTTGCTCCTGCTCAACACGAAATGGCACCTATTTATACAACAACAAACATTGCTACCGACCACAACCAATTAACAATGGAGATTATGCAAAAGGTTGCTGCTAAACATAATTTAGTTTGCCTCTTACACGAAAAACCATTTGCTGGTGTAAACGGTAGCGGTAAACACAACAACTGGTCAATCGCAACCGACCAAGGCGAAAACTTGCTCAACCCTGGTAAAACTCCATTTGAAAATGCACAGTTCTTATTGTTCTTGTGTTCAGTAATTCAAGCTGTTGACGATTATCAAGATTTGCTTCGTCTTTCAGTTGCTACCGCAGGTAATGACCACAGATTAGGTGCAAATGAAGCACCTCCTGCTGTTATTTCGATATTCTTAGGTGACGAATTAACCGCTATTTTAGAATCTATTGAAAACGATACACCTTATGAAGACACAGAAAAACAGGTTATGAAATTAGGTGTTGATGTTTTACCTAAATTCAGAAGAGATACTACAGACAGAAACAGAACTTCACCATTTGCTTTCACAGGTAATAAATTCGAGTTCAGAATGTTGGGTTCTTCAAACAGTATCGCTTGTGCAAACATTATGCTTAACTCGGCGGTTGCCGAATCTTTGAAACAATATGCAGATATTCTTGAAAAAGCAGATGATTTTCAAGAGGTTTTACACGACCTTATTAAGAAAACAATTAAAGAGCATAAGAGAATTATCTTCAACGGCAACGGTTATGACGATGCCTGGATTGAAGAAGCAACAACAAAAAGAGGCTTGTTAAATCTTAAAACAACACCTGATGCTATGCCTACACTTCTTGATAAGAAAAATGTTGATATGCTCACTGCTCATAAAGTATTTACAACTGCTGAACTTGAATCAAGATGTGAAATTATGCTTGATAATTACAACAAAACAGTTAATATTGAAGCATTAACAATGGTTGATATGGCAAGAAAAGAAATTTTACCAGCTATGGAAAAATACTCCTATTATCTTGCTAAGAGCATTAAGAACAAAAAAGAGATTTCAGTAACTGCAAGCAAATATGAAACAAGTACTCTCGATAAATTAACAAAACTTATCGACAGCGTTGATGAAGAAACTGATAAGCTCGATAAGAAAATTGTTGAGCTCGGCAATATCAGCGATGTTGTTGAATTCTCAAAAGCAGTAAAAGATGAGCTTTTACCACAAATGGCAAAATTAAGACTCTCTGCCGATGAAGCAGAAACACTTACCGCCGAAGAATACTGGCCTTTCCCAACTTATGGAAAACTTCTCTTTGGCGTTAGATAAAAGACATATTTTTTAGAAGGGAGATTTTTAGTATGTCAGTCGAATTCTGGTTCCTGATAGGAGCCGCATTAGTATTCTGGATGCAAGCAGGTTTTGCAATGGTTGAAACCGGTTTCACCAGAGCAAAAAACGCAGGTAACATCATCATGAAAAACTTAATGGACTTTTGTATAGGTACCGTAGTTTTTTCACTTTTAGGTTACACAATTATGATGGGCGAAGATACTTTATTTGGTCTTATTGGTATGCCGAATATGGATTTATTTGCTAACTTCAAGGCGTTTATTGCAAGTCCATCTGAAGGTGGTTTTACTTCAGCATCTTATTTCGTATTTAACTTGGTATTCTGTGCAACTACCGCAACAATCGTTTCGGGTGCAATGGCAGAAAGAACAAAATTCTCGTCATACTGCATTTATTCAGCAGTTATTTCGCTTTTTGTTTATCCAATCGAAGCTCACTGGATTTGGGGTGGCGGTTGGTTGTCAAAATTAGGCTTCCACGATTATGCAGGTTCTTGTGCAATACATATGGTAGGGGGTATCGCAGCTTTAGTCGGTGCTATCTTCTTAGGACCGCGTATTGGCAAATATGTAAGAGATAAGAAAACAGGTAAAGTTAAGAAAGTAAATGCTATTCCTGGCCACTCAATTCCTCTTGGCGCATTAGGTGTATTCATACTCTGGCTTGGTTGGTACGGTTTTAACGGCGCTGCCGCTACTACCCCTTCTGAACTTTCATCTATCTTCTTAACAACTACAATTGCCCCTGCAGTTGCTACTGTAACTACAATGTTCTTCACTTGGATTCGCAACGGTAAGCCTGATGTTTCAATGTGCTTGAACGCTTCTCTTGCAGGTCTTGTAGGTATCACTGCTGGTTGTGATGCGCTTGATGCTTTAGGTACAACAATTGTAGGTATCGTTTCTGGTATTTTAGTTGTAGTAATTGTTGAGGTACTCGACCTTAAGCTTCACATTGATGACCCTGTCGGTGCCGTAGGCGTTCACATGGCAAACGGTGTTTGGGGTACATTGGCAGTAGGTTTACTTGCTAACCCAGATGCTCCTGCAGGTCTTAGCGGTTTATTCTACACAGGTAGTTTCAAATTGTTTGGTATTCAAGCATTAGGTGTTCTTACAGTAGGTGTTTATGCAGCTGTTATGATGACAATTGTATTTGCAATTCTTAAACACACTCACGGTATCCGTGCAGATGCAGATGATGAAATTGCAGGTCTTGATGTAACAGAACACGGTTTGATTAACGCTTACGCTGGTTTTGCTACTGATGGCGGTTTTGAAGGCGTTGCTCATCCTGTTACAGTTACAGGCGACACTCCTATTGCTGAAGCAGTTGAAGTTAAAGAAATGCCAAAAGTTGCTGCTTCAAGCAAGAGCGCTAAGCTTACTAAAATTGAAATCGTTTGTAAAGAAAGAATGCTTGAGCCATTAAAAGAAGCAATGATAGATATCGGAATCGCTGGTATGACAGTATCTCATGTAATGGGTTGCGGTGTTCAAAAAGGTAAACCTGAATACTATCGTGGCGTTGAAGTTGAACCTTCATTATTGCCAAAAATTCAGGTTGACATAGTTGTTGCCGAAGTTCCTGTTGAAAAGGTAATTGAAACAGCTAAAAATGTTCTTTACACAGGCCACATCGGTGATGGTAAAATCTTTGTTTACGATGTTGAAAATGTTGTAAAGGTTAGAACTGGCGAAAGCGGTTTTGATGCTTTACAAGATGTAGAATAATTTTAAATTTGAGTTTTTGCTTGGTGTCCCACAAGTAAAGCTTAATAATAAATGAATTCTTCCATATAGTTAAAATAACCGTTGAGAATATTCCTCAACGGTTGTTTTTGTATTTCTTATTTAAAAAAGCCTTTTTTAACATACGGCTCGCTTGAAACGGAAATTAAACTATAACCGGTATTTTGAATTGCCGTTTTAAGATTTTGTTCATCAAATGATTTTTCAGATAAAATAACAGTTTCACCTTTTTTATAAGAAGATTTAACTTTTTTAACATCAAAATCCTTTCTAATACAGTCATTAATATGTGCTTCGCACATTGAACAAGCCATTCCGTCAATTTTCAATGTTGTTTTAAGCATAAAAACCACTCCTTTATTCAACATTTTTCAAGGCTTCGTCCATAGGTATTTTGTTTGCTTTTCTTTTTAGAATAAGCACAACTGCTGCATAAGTTATAACACCTATTAAGAATACTTTTACATAAGTAATAATAGGAATTTCAGGTGGTAACCAACCGGAATAATTAAGCATCATAGCGTGCCAAATTACAACAATTGTTTTATGAGTTATAAACATACATAAAAGAAGTGAAATGACCGTAACAATCGAAGTTGTATGAATATAAATTTTGCTGATTTCACGCTTGTTATACCCTAAAATCTTTGTCATTGAAATGCTTTGCGTATTCTTCTCAATTATTATTTTTGCAAGCAAATAAATTATCAGCATAAATATGCCCACGCCAGCTGTAATAAATATGCTCATCATATTACCCATTGAAATTTCCATTTGACGAGATGTTTTTGTTAAATCGGATTTTGTTATTTGCGAGGCAATAAGCTTTTCATCAATATCTTTGATTTTTACCTTTGAAAAATAGCCTGTAAAATAATCATTATCAAAATCAAATGTTTTATTGAAATTGTCAATATTCATAAACACCGCAAGAGTGCAAGGATAATTATAAATATCTTTAATTTTAAATGTGTATTTTTTAGATTTATATTTTTCTTTAAGCGTTAATTTATCGCCTTTATTCAGCGAATATTTTTCAGCATAAGCGCTTGAAACAATTACATCTTCACCCTTAATGCTCTTTTTAAAATATTTGCTGTTATCTTTAACGCCATAAATTGAAATGGATTCTACAAAATCTCTGCCTGTTGTTTTAAGTTCATAAATGCTATACTTTTCGGCATCTTTTGTGTTAGTTTCAATAGGCATTTTAAGCACATACTGATGCGGTGCTAACATGTTTTTTACTGTTTGCTCTTCAAAATAGTCTAAAAGCGGTGAAAACATAACACCAAAAACTATTAAGATACTCGCAAAGAAAACACCTGCAAAAATAGTTAAATAGTTTGGAACGTTTTGAAAGAATACTCTAAGTCGATATCTTACCATAATAGGTATTTTTGTATTTAATTTAAACGCTTTTTTTCGCTGATGTCTTTTCAAATCACGCCTTAAAAATTTTAATGGAGAAAGGCTTAAAGCCCTTGCTAACATCAAGAAATTTATAAAAAGTAATATAATCAAAGGTATTATCGTTGTATCAACAAAAGCGGTTGCATTAAACAACGTTTTGTAGGTGGTTAAACTATAAGAGTTTAAATAAGCATCTGCCATAAAGTCTTTTAAAACAGTATAACCCAAAACATTGCCAAAAACCGCTGCTGCAAACAAAACAAGTGCGGACGGTGCCATATAATGACGAATCAGTTCTCGCTTTTTATAGCCTGATGCTCGCAAAGTTCCGATAACATTTGCTTCTTTTCTGATTGTATTGCTTGTTGTAACCGCAAAAACGAACGAGATTATTACAATAAGGATATACAAAAATGTTACAAACATTATTCTGTCGCTACCCATATCTTCGCCTGCAAATGTAATTGCATTTGATGAGCAACGAGGTATAAAGTTGACAATTGCCGTCTTTTTGCTTAATGACTGCATAAAGTCATTGCCTTTATCAATCGCCTCTTTTCCTAATGGGTCGGCAGGCGGATT
>CACZIY010000008.1 GCA_902781345.1 Oscillospiraceae bacterium
GTCGAAAATACCAATAGCAAAAGGTTGAGTTAATTTTTTGTTATCAATTTGCGATTGAATTTCATTGCAAGCAGTTGTGAATGCTGCTTTGTTTTTTATCATTGTAAGTGCGTCGGTAAACACCTTGCTGTTTAAGTCGCCTATATGTTTTTTAATATCGTCAACAAGGCGTTGGAAAGTCTTTGTAAGTTTACCTACTTCATCGTCTTTATCATATGTAAGTTTATAATCGTAATTTCCTTTATCAACATTTTCTGCCGCTTCGGTTAACTGTGTAAGAGGCTTCGCAATATGTCTTGTGTAGAACATTGTAAAAATACAAGCCAAAAGCAAAATAATAAGAGAAATAATAGAGATGTTGGCAAACAAGCGCGCCCAAGAACCTTCCGATTCTTCAATCGGAACAGCAACATTAATACGCATTCCGTTTCAAACTGCATCTTTTTCGACACCATTATAAGTATATTTAAAATATGTGTTGTTGCTGATTATATTTTTTGGAATTTCAACATCAGGATACTTTGTTATATCAATTCTCGGATGATAGAAAAGGTTTCCTTCGGAGTCGTTTAAAAACGCATAACCGTTGCTGTAAAGATGAATGCTGTTGACTTGTTCTGCCATTGTAGTATAATCGATTTCAATACCTAATACGCCTACAAAATTTCCTTTGCAGTAAATAGGAACATTGTAGGAAATTACACGTTTATTAAGGTTATCGGTTATATACGGCGGAATCCAAATCGGTTTTCCCTCGCTTTTCGGAACGGTAAACCAAACCAACTTTGAAGTATCTTCTGTATCATAAAGGGTGATGTCTGTAACCTTATGATTAACAAACCCTTCACCGTCAAGGTTGGTGTACCAAAAACCTTTGACTTTTTTTGAAACATTCGGGTCAATTCGGTAATAGTAGGTCAAAACACCGCTTGTTTTTGAAGCGACTTCATCAAAATATTCTCTTACATATTTCATATGGCTTTTAAGGGTTTTGTCATCCAATTCGTGTAAATTGGATTCTGCATAGTTAGCCATTTTTGTAACAGATTTTTGAACTCCGTCAAAATAGTTGTTGAGATTCTTTTCGCCTGTTTCACACAAAAGCAGCAAAAGTTGGTCCGACTTGTTATGCTCGTTACTTCTTATAAAAAGAATACTTGTAAGCGATAAGCTCGATACCGCAAGCATAACGACACAAATAGTTAGTACCGTAAATCTTGTTCTTAATGAATGCATATTATATACCCCACCTAACATAAAATATTAGTTATAGTTATTATAACATCAAAAAATCAATTTTGCAAGATTTTCCAAGCATTTTGTAAATTTAAAAATTAAATCAGTATGTTGCAAAAATCAAAAAGATGTGATAAGATATTAAATAGGGTATTTGAAAAGACAAAAATTATATTTTTTTAAATGGAGAAAATAATGAAAACAGAATCAGATGTTCAGGTAATGAAACCGTTTATGTCTCCATTAACCGTTTTAGCGTTTGCTGTTGGTGCAAGTGTCGGTTGGGGCTCTTTAATCGTAACAAGTAATACATATTTAAAACAAGCCGGTCCGCATTATAATTTAAGGTAGGGGGTTATAAGATGCCGTTAAAAATTATCTGCGAAGATATTACAAAAATTAATTGTGATGCTATCGTAAATGCGGCGAATAGTACCTTGCTCGGTGGCGGCGGAGTTGACGGGGCAATACATAAAGCCGCTGGCAAAAACTTGCTTGCAGAGTGTAGAACACTCGGCGGCTGTAAAACAGGCGAAGCAAAAATAACAAAAGGATATAAGCTTCCTGCAAAATATATTATTCATACAGTAGGTCCACGGTACAAAGACGGCAAGCATGAAGAAGAAAGCTACCTTAGAGCCTGTTATCGCAATTCGCTCGAATTAGCGAAGCAAAATAAATGCAAAAGTGTCGCTTTTCCGCTGATTTCTTCGGGCATTTATATGTACCCGAAGGACGAAGCTCTGAAAGTCGCTGTTGATGAGATTAGCACTTTTCTTTTTAAAGAAGAAATGCTTGTTTATATTGTTATTTATGACAAGTCAAATTATAAAATTGACGAAAAATTATTTAACGATATTTCAGCTTACATTGACAAAAACTATGTTGAAAGCATATTGCTTGAAAAATGCTTAAACTTTAATTATGACATAGACTTTGAAGAAGATGAGCAAATCGTATCGGCTGTAGAATCAGAGTATAAAAAGCGCTCGCTTGATGATGCTTTGAAACAGCTTGATGAAAGTTTTTCGCAAATGTTGCTTCGCAAGATTGATGAAAAGGGAATGACCGATGCCGAGTGCTACAAAAACGCAAATATCGACCGAAAATTATTTTCAAAGATAAGAAGCAACCGCTTTTATAAGCCGAGCAAAACAACTGCAATTGCTTTTGCTATCGCTTTAGAGTTGCCTTTGGCAGAAACCAACGAAATGCTTATGAAAGCTGGGTTTGCTTTATCTCACAGCAATAAATTTGATATTGTTATCGAGTATTTTATCATTAACGAAAACTACAATATTTTTGAAATCAACCAAGCACTGTTCGCCCTTGATCTGCCTTTGTTAGGGGTGTGATGAACAGTCAGCAAGGCTTCAACTACAACTCGAATTGTATCAACCAATAGTTTCTTCAACTTACTCTTTTTTGATAGTATAATGGTTTTAGAATTAAAGATATCTTTGTAGCAATGATTGTAGATTGTACGAGTCAAACGGAAAAAGGAGATGAAAAAATGGACATTGAAAAAACAGGAAGATTGATTACAAATGCACGAAAAAAGGCAGGTTTGACACAGGAGCAGTTATCTGAAAAAATTGGGGTGTCGGTTCAGGCGGTCAGCAAATGGGAAACAGGTCGCAATCTTCCTGATATTGAAAATTTGATACAAATTTCAGAGCTGACGGACACACCGTATTCGGTACTGCTTGGAATAAGTAATAACGGGATATCTGCTGAAAGCATTAAGCTCAGAACCCGTTATTTTGATGAAGGTAATATGTTTACTCGAATGAGGTCGTTTGCGGTGGCTGAAAACTTGAGTGAAACATATCGTGCGCTTCAATTTATGAGAGAAAAACATCTCGGACAATTTCGCAAGAAAGGGAAGTATGTTAAGGAGCTTGTGCAATACATAAATCATCCGTTGTTAATGGCGTGTCAAGCCCATGCGCTCGGAGTAAAAGATGATTGCATACTTTCTGCAATTCTTCTTCATGATGTTGTTGAAGACACGAATACATCTTTAAATGAGCTTCCTTTTTCTGATGAAGTAAAGCAAATTGTTGACCTTGTAACATTTTCTGTTTCAGACGGTCAAACAAAGCAAGAGGCAACACAACAGTATTACAACGCTATTCGTGAGAACGGCAAAGCCTGTGTTGTTAAAATTATTGACAGGTGTAACAATGTTTCAACAATGGCAGGCTCTTTCGGTCATGAAAAAATGGTAGAATACATTGACGAAACGGAAAAATATATTTTACCACTTTCGGATGCGTTGAAGAATAATTATCCTGAGTACAGCAATCTTGCATTTGTGATTAAATATCAAATTATAAGCATTATTGAAACAATAAAAAACCTTGTCGTAATCTAAAAAGGACAAGAGTTTTTACAATGTCGCTTTTCATGCGACCAAGTTTTTAAATTAACCCACTATAATGTGATTGTAAGGTTTAAAAACCTATCAATCACATTATTTTTTTGGAGGAATTTAAAATGAAGAAAGAAAAAAACAACATCTCGGAGCTGGTATTTATTCTGGATAGGAGCGGTTCTATGGAAGGTCTTGAGAGCGATACAATCGGCGGGTTCAATTCGCTGATTGAAAAGCAGAAAAAGCAGGAGGGCGAGTGCTATGTTTCAACCGTTCTTTTCGACAATGTCAGCGAAGTTATCCACGACAGAGTAACGCTTAGCGACATCAAGCCTATGACCGAAAAAGAGTATTTTGTCAGGGGCTGTACCGCACTAATTGACGCAATCGGCAACGCTATTCACCACATAGGCAACATACATAAGTATGCTCGCCCTGAAGATGTGCCAGAACACACATTGTTTGTGATTATCACTGACGGATATGAGAACGCAAGCCACGAATATTCAAGCGACGAAGTCAAAAAAATGGTCGAGCATCAAAAAAAGAAGTATGGTTGGGAATTCCTGTTTATCGGTGCTAATATTGACTCGGTAGAAACTGCAAAAAATTACGGTATCGACGCTAACAGAGCAGTCAATTATCACTCTGATAAAAAGGGTACGGGCATTGTCTATGATACAATCTCAAGTGCAGTTTGCTGTATGCGTGAATATGATATAATTGAAGAAGATTGGTGCGCCGATATTAACGAAGATTTTGAAAATCGAAAATAATTAAAAAACCGTTGACATTCGTCAACGGTTTTTTGTTGGTCGAGGTGACGGGACTTGAACCCACGACCTCTGCGTCCCGAACGCAGCGCTCTACCAAACTGAGCCACACCTCGAAATATTCAATTCAAATATTTTTAATCAACGATAAAAACTAATTCCGCTGCGACGCAGCGCTCTTCCTGTTGTAACATCTTCGCCTTTTTTGCTTTTCGCAAAAAATTCTCGTGTTACTGCCACTCCTTATTGCTCCCTTACTCTGCCACAGGCAGCGGTCGCAAACGTCCCCAAACTTACGCCACACCTCGAAATATTCAATTCAAAGTTGCGGAAACTTACACCACTCTTTTAACGACTTATTCATTATATCACCATAATATTAAAATTTCAAGAATTTTTTTGTTGGTACAAACTTTTCGGGACGGGACGCACCGTAAGCCGTCCCCTACACCGTTTCTTTAAAATTTGTTGTAAGGGACGGTTTTCCCCCTTCCGTCATCTAACGATGACACCTTCCCCAAAGGGGACGGCACGGTGAGCCACCGCTGGCATACTCTTCGGCGAAAAGGGTGATGAAAATTTTGGTTTTGTGTCGCCTCAGGATTGACGCTTTTTAGTTTTTATTTCGTGCCGTAAGGCACATAATAATTATTCATTATTCATTACTTTGCGAGGCGACTAAAGGGTGGCTTTTGAACAAACAAAAAACGGCGGGGTGTCCGCCGTTTTACTTTTACATTTTTTCTTTTGCTTGTTTTAAAGCGAATGCGAATTGGTCAGGGCAAGAGGTTCCTCTGCCACCGCAATCAATACCCTCAAGGCGTTTGATTGCTTCGTCAACTTCCATTCCCTCAACCAACTTTGAAATGCCTTTCAAATTGCCGTTGCAACCGCCGATAAATGAAACATTTTTAATTTTTCCGTCTTGAATTTCAAAATTAATCTGTCGTGAACAGACGCCTTTAGGCGTAGCCGAAAACTCCATTTGCTTCACCTCGCTTAATGGCAATGGCCATCTTCACATTCAAGAATTTTGCCAACTATTGGCTCAGGGTCGATACCCTGTTTTTTGTAATAATCGGCAATAGCCGCTTTGATTGATTGCTCTGCCAAAACCGAGCAATGAATTTTATGAGTAGGAAGTCCGCCAAGCGCCTCAACAACTGCTTTGTTAGAGAGCTTTAACGCCTCTGGAATAGTTTTACCCTTAATCATTTCGGTAGCGATTGAAGAAGTCGCAATTGCACTGCCACAACCGAAAGTTTTAAATTTTACATCTGTAATAATACCATTGTCAACCTTGATATACATTTTCATTATATCGCCGCATTTTGCGTTACCAACTTCGCCTATACCGTCAGCATTTTCAATTTCGCCGACATTTCTCGGATTTGTGAAATGGTCCATAACTTGTTCAGTATACATATCTATTTACCTTCCTTTTCTTCCTTTTTGATTTTCTCCCAAAGTGGCGACATATTTCTAAGTCTTTCAACAATAGGAGGTAGTTTTTCTAAAATATAATCAATATCTTCTTTTGTTGTAAATTCATTAATAGAAATTCTTAAAGAACCGTGAGCAATTTCGTGCGGTCTGCCGATTGCAAGTAAAACATGTGATGGGTCAAGCGAACCTGATGTGCAAGCAGAGCCTGAAGAAGCGCAAATTCCGTTCATATCGAGAAGCAACAACAAGCTTTCGCCCTCAATGCCCTCGAAAGAAACATTTGCGTTACCTGGCAAACGAACATCTCTGTCGCCGTTTAAATGTGAACGCTCAATTTTAAGTGCACCGTCAATAAAGCGGTTGCGAAGCGCTGTTACATATTCACTTTTTTTAGCAATGTCAGCACAAGCGAGCTCGCAAGCCTTTGCAAAGCCAACTATTGATGGGACATTTTCGGTACCTGCTCTTTTACCGCGTTCTTGTGCGCCGCCGTCCATAAATGTTGCAATTCTGACGCCCTTGCGAATGTACAAGAAGCCAATACCCTTTTGTGCGTGGATTTTATGGCCCGAAGCACTCATCATATCAATATTCAATTCTTTAACATCAATTTCAACATTGCCAAGGGCTTGAACTGCATCAACATGGAACAAAATATTATGTTTTTTGCAAATTTCGACAAGCTCTTTTATCGGCTGAATTGTGCCGATTTCGTTGTTAGCAAACATAATTGTAACAAGACCTGTATCTTCTCTGATAGCATTTTCAAGGTCTTGCGGTTTAACAATACCGTTTTCGTAAACAGGTAAATAAGTTACCTCAAACCCTTGCTTTTCAAGATGCTGCAAGGTGTGCAAAATTGCGTGATGCTCAAAAACGGTTGAAATAATATGTTTTTTACCTTTTTTAAGCATTTGTTCTGCGCCGCCTTTTACCGCCCAGTTGTCAGCCTCGCTGCCGCAAGAGGTAAAGTAAACCTCGCTACTTTCAGCGCCAATGCATTTTGCAATAGTAGCTCTTGAAGTTTCAACAGCGGTTTTCGCTTCGCCACCGAGAGTGTAAAGGCTTGATGGGTTTCCGTAAATGTCAAGCGCTTCTATAATAGCCTTTTTTACAGGCTCGGTAATTTTAGTAGTTGCCGCATTGTCGGCATAAACAAATCTTTTGTCCAAAATGAACGCTCCTTTATTTTAAATAAAAACATTTAATTTTTTAACGCACATATATAATATACCATTTTAGTCTACTTTTCAATAGTATTTTAAAAAATTTTTGTAAAATTCATCATTTGTCCATATTTGACCGTTGAAAATTCCTCTTTTTTATGTAAAATTTAAAACAAATGGGTAATAAATGAAAAAAACACTACCATTTTTAAGTAATCTGTGTTATAATAATTTTAATTATAATTATATATTTGTGAGAGGTGAATTTTTATGTTACAAGCGAAAAGGGTAAAAGTAATTGCAGCGGCTTTTTCAGCGTTTGTTGCATTTTTTGCGATTGCTTTGTGCTTGATTATTAATTCAACTCCTGATGAGGTGGTTTCCGGTACTGCTGGCAACTATACAATCAATATCGCAAACGGCGGTTATTTGGTAGAAGATGAGGGATTTTTGTTTTTCTCAAAGCCAAATGAAAAAGGTATCTGGCGAACAGAAACTGATAAAAATAATGGCGCTAAAAAGATTTCAAACAAGGGTGACGGATTTTTACAAAATCTTAAAAACACCTATTATTATAATGATGATAACAAATTAATCTCTTGCGATTGGGACGCAAAGAACCAAAAAACTATTTTAAATTATGCAAAAAAACCGTTAGCAGTAGGCTCATTAATTTTTTATATTGATAAAAATAATAACCTTTGTAAGTATTCAACACTTACAAATAAGAATGCTACTATATTAAAAGACAAAGAAGTTAAAGAGTTTTTGGTTTATTACCGTAGAATTTACTATGTTGACGGCAAAGGTGATATTTGCAAAGTAGGCTTTGACGGAAATAACAACGAAGTTTTTATAAAGGCTAAAAATGCTGCTTCAAGGCTTTCGATTGACGGGGGCAAACAACTAATAAAAGCAAATATTGTTAAAACAAGTGAATATGCGATTTTTGGTGAATATCTTGTTTATAAAAATGAAAACGGTATTTACCATTGCAATATAAATAAACTTATAAAAAAAGAAAAGGGCTATAAAGCAAAAGAATTAGCAAAGGGCGAATTTAACGCCATTTCAATTGATGATGATTATTTCTATTATTTTGATAACAACGACAATTTGTTCAGAATAAAACATAACGGTAAAAATATTCAAACTGTTAAATAAAGAAAGGGTGACAGATTTTGGCAAAAGATTTGATTGAAGAAATCAGAGAAACTGAGCGTGAAGCTGAAAATATCGTTTTATCTGCTGAAAAAAAGGCAGAGGATTTGATTACATCGGCTAAAAAAAGCGGTGAGGAGTTCAAAAAGACTTCGATTGAAAACGCTGAAAAAACAGCGGCTGCTACAATCGCAACCGCAGATAATAACGCTTATAAGGTAAAAACAAAGGTTTTTGTTGAAAATTCCGCTGTTGCCGAAAAATTAAAAAAAGATGCCGAAAATAATTTAGACAAAGCGGTTGATTTAATAATTAGCGAGATTATTCCACAGTAAAAAACTGTTTTTTTAAAAATATTTTAAAAAAGGGGTGAGAATTTGGCTGTTTTAAAAATGAAAAATATTCGCATTGCCGTTGCAAAAAGCGATTTGAAAAAATGTGTTTCGTTTTTGCAAAAAGCAGGTGTTGTTGAAATAAAGCAAACCGAGCAGTTAGAGGGCTTTTGTAAAAAAGACTATCTTTCGCAAAGGCTAACTTTTGAAAGGTCGGTTTCAACTGCGTCAAATGCGCTTGAAATTCTTGATAAAAAAGCACCTGAAAAAAAGGGAATGTTGAGTTTTTTAAATGGCAGAACAGAGATTGATGAAGATACTTATTATAAAATGGTAAGTAAATCAACCTCAACAATAATGTATTGTTACGATATTGTTTCGCTTGATAAACAATACTCTGAAGAAATTGCCGAAATCGGTCGAATTAACATTGAGATTGACGAATTAAACGGCTGGCGTGCACTTGATGTGCCGACAGGTTTTAAAGGCACTAAGCACACTGCTTGTTTTATAGGTAGTTTTGCAAAAGACTTGACAGCTGGCGAGATTATTACACTTTTGCAAGAAAAAGGGTATGAAAACACCGCTGAAATTGAAATTGTTTCTTCTTCAAAAATTCAAACAAATGTGTTTATTTCTTGTCTTAAAAGTGATGCCGAGCAACTTGAAAGTGCTTTGAGAAAATGTGGTTTTAACTATGTTTCTTCTCCGAATACTAACTTTTCACCGATTGAGCGAATCAATCAGCTTGAGCTTAGAAAAGCGGGACTTGAAGCAGACTCGCAGCAGATTTTAGCACTTATTGAAAAATTAGCAGAGTTTAGAGAAGAAATTGAGTTTTTTGTTGACTATTACAGTTCAAGGGCTAAGCGCTATGAGCTTTACGGCGACTTAAAGCAAAGCGAAAATACAGCGATTATTGATGGTTTTATTCCTGAAAAATACGCTGGAAAAATAAGCGAAGCAGTCGAAGAAAAATTTGCGGCAGCGGTTGAAATTACCGAGCCGAAGGAAGATGAGGAAGTGCCGGTTGCACTTTCAAACAACTCGTTTACTCGACCTTGCGAAAGCTTGGTTTCGATGTATTCGATGCCTTCAAAAAGCGATGTTGACCCAACCTCGCCAATGGCATTTTTCTTCTATGTTTTCTTCGGTATGATGCTTTCCGATGCAGGTTACGGACTGTTAATAGTCTTAGGCTGTGCAATAGGACTTTTGAAATTCAACTTGGAAGAGAATTGGAAAAATAATTTAAAATTATTCCTTTTCTGCGGTATTTCAACTTGTATTTGGGGTGTTGTGTTCGGCGGATTCTTCGGAGATTTAATTCCGCAAATCGCTTCAACCTATTTTGATACAAAAATTGTTATGCCAAAGCTTCTTGACCCGATAAGTGATGCACTGCCGCTTTTGATTTTAGGTATTTCAATGGGCGTTGTTCATATTTATTACGGTATGGCAATGAACTTTTACAACCTATGCAGGCAAGGCAAGGTTTTAGATGCATTTTTTGATGTCGGACTTTGGTTTGTAACGCTTACAGGTGCAATTATTTCAATTGTCGGTGCAATGGGCGGCTATGCAAGCGTAACACCTTACGGCTTATACATTCTTGGTGCTGGTGCATTAGGTTTAGTGCTAACACAAGGCAGAAAAAGCAAGGGTGCAGGAAAAATTATCGGCGGTATTGCAAGTCTTTATGATATTACTTCTTACGCTTCCGATATGCTTTCATACTCACGACTTATGGCGTTAGGCCTTGCAACAGGCGTTTTTGCACAGGTTATTAACCAATTAGGTATCGGCAAAGGCGTTGGCGGTATTATAAAATTTGTAATAATTTTTGTAATCGGTAATGCAATTTCCTTTGCAATGAACGCTTTGGGTGCTTATGTTCATACAATTCGTTTGCAGTATGTTGAATTTTTCGGGAAATTTTATGAGGGCGGCGGAAAAGAATTTAAACCGTTTAACCTCAAAACAAAATTTTTCAGATTAAAAAAATAATAACTTAAATCCGTTAATTCGGTTTAAAAATAAAAAAATTATCTTGAAAGGAAGATATTATTATGGAATTATTTAATAACGGTATGTTTTGGGCATTATTAGGAGCAGCTTTTGCAACACTTTTTGCTTGCACAGGCTCTGCAAAAGGCGTAGGCTTGGCTTCTGAAGCAGCAGCAGGTGTTGTTGCTGAGGACCCTTCAAAATTCGGTAAAATGATTGTGTTACAGCTTCTCCCTGGTACACAAGGTCTTTATGGATTTGTTGTAACATTTATGATTATGCTTAATGTTGGTATTTTAGGCGCACCTGTTCAAGTTTCTTTAACACAAGGTTTGTTATACTTTGCAGCATCTTTGCCAATCGCATTTGGTGGTCTTTTCTCAGCAATTGCACAAGGCAGAGCAGCAGCTGCAGGCGTTTCAATCGTAGCAAAAAGACCAGAAGAGTCTTCAAAAGCTATCGTTTCAACTACTCTTGTTGAGTTCTATGCGCTTATCGCATTTATCGTTTCATTCTTATCAGTAATGAGCATTGCTAACATAAAATAAAGAAAGGCAAATTTTTATGGCCGGTATAGAAAAAATTAAACAAGAAATAATTTCTTCCGCTAATAAAAAGGCTGGTGAAATTTTAGGCGAAGCCGAGCAAAAGGCAAGCGAAATTGCAAATGAAGCCAAGGTTTCAAGCGAAAGTGAAGTTGCACTTGTTTTGCAAAAAGCCGATAAAAAGGTTGAAAGCATAAAAGCCAATGCCGAAAGCGCTTGTGCATTAGATAAGAAAAATAAAATTCTTGATGCTAAAATTTCGCTTATTAACGAAGCCTTTCTGCAAGCGGAAAATAAGCTTTGTTCACTTGATACTAAGGAGTATTTTGAGGTTATCAAAAAACTCATTGTCGCTTATGCAGTTAAAGGCGAAGGCGAAGTTGTATTTTGTGAAAAAGATAAAAATAGTATACCAAAAGGCTTTTTTGAAGATACTCAAAAGCTTTTGGGAAATGATAAAAAAATCAAACTTTCAAACAGCGTTGATAATTCAATCAAAGGCGGTATGATTATTAAATACGAGGAAATCGAAATTAACTGTGAATTTAGTGCAATTATTTCTTCTGAAAAAGAGCATTTAATTGATAAAGTAAACAGTTGCTTATTCGGTTGAGAAAGGTGCGTAACCCCTTGAAAGATATAGATTATGCAACAGCGGTTGCGAGAGTCAGGGTAAATGAAAACTATTTACTCGACACTTCTGATATTGACCGATTAGTTTCGGCAAAATCCGAAGAAGAAGCGATGGCTGTTTTACAGGAAAAAGGCTTTTTATCGGCGGGTGAAACAATTGAAAATGCACTTTCAAGCGTAGTTTCAAAAGCGTTTTCTTTAATAAAGGAAATTGCACCCGACAAAAATGAATTTGACTTTTTACTTATAAAAAATGATTTTCATAATTTAAAAACCGTTTTAAAAGGCGTTATAACCGATACCGATTACGAAGAATATTTGATTAAGCCGAGCGTTATTGATATTGAAACCATTAAAACCGCTGTAAAAGAGCAAAAGTTTTCTATTTTGCCAAAATTTATGCGTGATGTTGCGCTTGAAGCTTATAATTACTTTGTAACCACATCTGACGGGCAGTTATCTGATATTTGTATTGATAAAGGCTCGCTTGAAGCGGTTTTAGCCTTATCAAAGGATAATCAAAACGAGTTTATAAGAGATTTAGGCGAGCTTATTGTAGCGAGCATTGATATGCGAATTGCAGTAAGAGCAGCAAAAATCAAGCAGTCGGACAGCGTTTTAAAGAAAGCCTTGTGCGATACAAAATCGCTGTCATCTCAAAAGTTGATTGCTGCTGCAGCTGAGGGCGTTGCGGCAGTAGGCGAGTATATCGAGAATACAAAGTATTCTGACGCTGCAACAGAGCTTTCAAAATCTTTAGGCGATTTTGAAAAATGGTGTGATAATGCACTTGTGAATTTTGTTTCGTCATCTCGTTATTCAAGCTTTGGTCCAGGACCGCTTGCCGCTTATATTGTAAGGGCAGAGGCTTTGCAAAAAACGGTTAGAATTATTATTTCAGGTAAGCGAACAGGCTTGTCTGAAAATGAAATAAAACAAAGAATTAGAACAGTTTATTAAAGAAAGGGTGAGATAAAATGAAAAAAATCGCAGTTATCGGAAATGCCGATAGTGTTAAAGGTTTTCGTGCGTTAGGTCTTGATGTTTTTGTTGCTGATGACAAAGAAACCGCTGAAAAGCTTATCAAAACGCTAGCAGATAATGATTTTTCAATTATTTATATCACCGAAAGACTGTTTTCGCTTTGCGCTAACGAAATTCATAAATTTGATGAAAGAAAAGAGGTTGCCATTATCCCAATACCTGGCACTTTTGGCAACAACGGAATCGGTATGAGCAATGTTTCACGCTCTGTGGAAAAAGCGGTAGGTTCTGACATTTTATCGAATGATTAAAAGGAGAAAGTAACTTATGTTCAGTAAAGGAACTATAAAAAAAGTAGCAGGTCCTCTTGTAATTGCCGAGGGTATGCGAGACGCTAATATGTACGATGTTGTGCGTGTTTCAAAGCAAAGACTCATCGGTGAAATAATTGAAATTCACGGCGATCAGGCGTCAATTCAGGTTTATGAGGAAACCTCGGGCTTAGGCCCTGGCGAAGAGGTTGAGTCAACAGGCGCTCCGCTTTCAGTTGAACTCGGACCTGGTCTTATAGGCTCAATTTTTGACGGTATTCAAAGACCGCTTGAAGGAATTATGAAAAAAGCAGGCTCGAACCTTAAAAGAGGTGTTGAAGTACCTGCTCTTGAAAGAGATAAAAAATGGAAGTTTGTTGCAACTGCTAATGTTGGCGATAAAGTAACTGCCGGCGATGAACTCGGTAAAGTTGAAGAAACTTCTGTTGTTACACAAAAAATTATGGTGCCAAACGGTATCAGCGGCGAAATTATAGAGATTAATTCAGGCGATTATTCGGTTGAAGAAACTGTCGCTGTAATAAAAACCGCTAAAGGCGAAGAAAAAATTACACTTATGCAAAAGTGGCCTGTTCGTGTTGGCAGACCTTACAAAGAAAAATTATCACCTGACATTCCGCTTGTTACTGGTCAGCGTGTTATTGATACTATGTTCCCGATTGCAAAGGGTGGCGTTGCTGCAGTTCCTGGTCCTTTCGGCTCAGGTAAAACCGTTGTTCAACACCAGCTTGCAAAATGGGCTGCCGCTGATATTATCGTTTATATCGGTTGCGGCGAGCGTGGTAACGAAATGACCGATGTTCTTAACGAATTCCCAGAGCTTAAAGACCCAAAAACAGGTTCTTCACTTATGGAAAGAACTGTACTTATCGCAAATACTTCGGATATGCCTGTTGCGGCTCGTGAGGCTTCAATTTACACAGGTATCACAATTGCCGAGTATTTCAGAGATATGGGTTATACCGTTGCGCTTATGGCTGACTCAACTTCTCGTTGGGCTGAAGCACTTCGTGAAATGTCGGGTCGTCTTGAAGAAATGCCTGGTGAAGAGGGCTATCCTGCTTATCTTGGCTCTCGTTTGGCTCAATTCTATGAGCGTGCTGGTCGAGTTATCGTAAACGGCAGCCAAAAAACAGAGGGTGCTTTGTCAGTTATCGGTGCGGTTTCACCTCCGGGTGGTGATATTTCCGAACCAGTTTCACAAGCAACACTTAGAATTGTAAAAGTATTCTGGGGACTTGATTCGGCACTTGCTTATAAGCGTCATTTCCCTGCTATTAACTGGCTTACTTCATATTCGCTTTATACTGATATGCTTGCAAACTGGTTCTCCAAAAATGCAGCACCTGATTGGATGGAATATCGTCAGAAGTTGATGAATATGTTGCAAGAAGAATCAGAACTTGAAGAAATTGTAAAACTTGTTGGTATGGACGCACTTTCTGCTCCTGACCGCTTAAAACTTGAAACAGCCCGTTCAATCCGTGAGGACTTTTTACATCAAAATGCGTTCCACGAGGTTGATACTTATACTTCGCTTAACAAGCAATATCTTATGATGAAGCTTATTATGAGCTATTATGATAAAGCGGCTGAGGGTCTTGAAAAAGGCGCAAGCGTTGAAAAATTAGTCGCACTTCCTGTTCGTGAACAAATCGGTAGATTTAAGTATTTCACCGAAAAAGAAGTTGACGGCGAATTTGAAAAAATTGATAAAGAAATTTCCGCACAAGTTGATGAAGCGGTTAAAACTACTGAAGATTAAGGGGGGAGAACAATGCCAAGAGAATATAGAACAATACAAGAGGTTGCAGGCCCTTTGATGCTTGTAAAAGATGTTGAAAATGTAAAATATGACGAGCTCGGCGAAATTGAACTCCCTAATGGCGAAATCCGCCGTTGTAAAGTGCTTGAGATTAATGGTTCAAATGCACTTGTTCAGCTTTTTGAAAATTCCGCAGGTATCAACCTTGCCGAATCAAAGGTAAGATTTATCGGTAGGTCAATGGAGCTTGCTGTTTCTGATGATATGTTATCACGAGTTTTTGACGGACTCGGCAGACCAAAAGACGGCGGCCCTGAGATTATTCCTGAAAAAAGACTTGATGTAAACGGCACACCGATGAACCCTGCCGCAAGAAACTACCCGTCTGAGTTTATTCAAACAGGTGTTTCGGCAATTGACGGACTTAACACCTTGGTAAGAGGTCAAAAATTGCCTATTTTCTCGGCTTCTGGTTTGCCTCACGCAAACCTTGCCGCTCAAATTGCCCGTCAGGCAACTGTTTTGGGTAAAGATGAGCAGTTTGCGGTTGTTTTTGCCGCAATGGGTATCACTTTTGAGGAGTCAAACTACTTTATCGAAAGTTTTAAAGAAACAGGCGCTATTGATAGAACTGTTATGTTTGTAAACCTCGCTAATGACCCTGCTGTTGAGCGTATCGCAACACCGAAAATGGCACTTACTGCCGCTGAATATCTCGCTTTTGAGAAAAATATGCACGTGCTTGTTATTATGACTGATATTACTAACTATGCTGATGCACTTCGTGAGGTTTCGGCAGCTCGTAAAGAGGTACCTGGTCGTCGAGGCTATCCTGGCTATATGTACACCGACTTGGCTACACTTTATGAGCGTGCAGGTAGAAAAAAAGGCTCTGATGGTTCAATTACACTTATTCCTATTTTAACAATGCCTGAGGACGATAAAACTCACCCAATCCCAGACCTTACAGGTTACATTACCGAAGGTCAGGTAATTCTTTCTCGTGAGCTTTACAGAAAAGGTATTATGCCACCGATTGATGTTTTACCTTCACTTTCTCGTTTGAAGGATAAAGGTATCGGCGAGGGCAAAACAAGAGCCGACCACGCCAACACTATGAACCAGCTTTTTGCTGCGTATGCTCGTGGTAAAGAAGCAAAAGAGTTAATGGTAATCTTGGGCGAGGCTGCTTTGACTGATATTGATAAGCTCTATGCAAAATTTGCTGATGAGTTTGAGAATAAATATGTTTCGCAAGGCTATGAAACTAACCGAACAATCGAGGAAACACTTGAAATCGGTTGGGAATTGCTTAGAATTTTACCACGAAGCGAGTTAAAGCGTATTTCAGACGAATATCTTGATAAATATTATGAAAAATAATTTTAAGGAGTGTGGGCTTTAATGGCGGTTATGAATGTAAACCCGACCAGAATGGAATTATCACGCTTAAAAAAGCGTCTTGTAACTGCTACAAGAGGCCATAAACTGTTAAAAGATAAGCGTGATGAACTTATGCGCCAATTTTTGAATATTGTGAAAGAAAATAAGCAATTACGCCGTGAGGTTGAGCAAAGATTGCGTCAGGCGAATTCGCACTTTGTTGTTGCAGGCTCGGTTATGCAGCACGAGGTAGTAGGCTCGGCACTTTTAGCGCCAAAACAAGAGGTTTCGCTCGAAGTTGAATACAAGAATGTAATGAGCGTTGAAGTACCGCAGTATATTACCAAAACAAAAACCTCCGACGCTGCTGATATTTATTCTTACGGTCTTGCTTATACTTACAGCGACCTTGATGATGCAGTTTATTTGCTTAGTTTGTTGTTGCCTGATTTGCTTAAATTGGCTGAATGTGAAAAATCGGCGCAGTTAATGGCTTCGGAAATTGAAAAAACCCGTAGAAGAGTAAATGCGCTTGAGCATGTTATGATTCCACAATTGCAGGAAACTATCAAAATGATAACAATGAAGCTTGATGAGTCAGAGCGAAGCTCACAAACAAGACTTATGAAAGTTAAAGATATGATGGTTGAAAAGCAGATTATGGAAAATCGTGCGCGTGATGGGCGTGTAGATGCTTAAAAACAGTCAATGCCTTAAAGTTTTTTGAAACTTTAAGGCATTTTTTGAAAAAAAGTATTGATTTTTATATATCAATGTGATATAATTCTTTGGTAGTGAAAATTTGCGCTGCTAGCTCAGCTGGATAGAGTGACTGGCTACGAACCAGTAGGTCAGGGGTTCGAATCCCTTGCAGCGCGCCAAAAAAATCCTTGAAACTGTTTTGTTTCAAGGATTTTTTATTGTTATAAAACTCGTCCTTTTGGCATATAATTTACAAAAGCGATAACAAGGAGAGTTTAATATGTTCGGATTTACAATAAGGCTTACAAAAACAAGACTTTCGGTTATTTTAGCGGTAGTTTTAATACCTTTTTTGATTTTTAGCTCGGTTTACATTTACAAAATTTCCAATGAAAAAGACACAAGCCTTAATGCGAAAACTACTGCACAAAGGGTTAGTTTTCTGAAAAAACACGGATTTGTGGCTGAAGAAAACAGCGAAACCAAAAAGATAGTTACAATTCCTGCCGAGTTTGACAATGTTTATTTATCATACAACGCAATTCAAAAGGCAATGGGCTTTGATTTAGCGGATTTTAAGGGCGAAAAGGTGGATTTATACTCGCTGAAAATCACCAATTACCCAAAAGACAGCAAAAATGTTTATGCCACAATTTTAGTAAAAGAAGGTAAAATTATCGGTGGTGATATTCATTCAACCGAGCTAAACGGCTTTATGCACGGATTTAAAATGTAACTTGCTTTTTTCTGCTTGTACATATATAATAGTTTTGAGGAGTTGGTAACAATAGAAAGACTTGATAAGACTATTTCAAAAATTATGTGCATTTCTCGTTCTGATGCTCGCAGACTTATAAAAATCGGAAAGGTTTTTGTAAACGGCGAAAAAATGAAGGCTTTTGATACAAAAATAAGCGAAAGTGATGAAATTGTAGTCGATGGCGAAAAGTTGTCGTTAGAGAAAAATGTTTATATAGTTATGAACAAGGCGGCGGGCATTGTTTGCGATGACAAATCAAGTGCTCCTTATGCGATTGAAACTTTGCCAAAAGAGTTAAAACGCAAGGATTTGTTTTGCGTTGGCAGGCTTGATAAAGATACAACGGGGCTTTTGCTGATAACAAATGACGGTGAGTTCTCACATTCGGTTATCTCGCCAAAAAAGCATATTGAAAAACGCTACCGTGCAACGCTGCAAAACCCAATAACCGAAAATGACATAGCAAAAGCGAAACAAGGAATTACGCTAAAAGACGGTACTAAGCTTTTGCCGTCTGAAATGTTTGCGGTAACAGCCGACAACAAAACGGTCGATTTTGTGATTTTCGAGGGAAAATATCATCAAATCAAGCGAATGGCAGGCGCACTTGACAATAAAATTTTAAGCTTGCACCGCTACCAAATCGGCGAATTGGTTTTGCCAAAAGATTTAGATTTTGGTGAGGCGAAAAAAGTCGAAAAAGAGCAAGCGTTTTTGGTATTTGAAAAAGCGAAAAATTGGCAAAAAGACTGAAAAAAGGCTTAAATATCACAAATTGGCAAGAATTGTTGTATATGTTGCATAATAATTGCACAAATTTTTTGTAAGTTAAAATAATTGCTTTTTTTTGATATTTATGGTATTATTATATCGTCTATAAAAAAGGAAATTTAGAACCTAATTATTAGGGAGGAGAAAAACTAATGGCAGGTTTATCTTTAAAAGGTATTTATAAAAAATATCCTGGCGGCGTTATCGCTGTATCAGACTTTAATCTTGAAATTAAGGATAAGGAATTTATTGTACTCGTAGGTCCTTCAGGTTGCGGTAAATCAACAACACTTCGTATGATTGCTGGTCTTGAAGAGATTTCAGAGGGTGAACTTTACATCGGCGACCGCCTTGTAAATGATGTAGCTCCTAAGGACAGAGATATTGCAATGGTTTTCCAGAACTACGCTCTTTATCCTCACATGTCTGTTTATGAGAATATGGCATTCGGTCTTAAACTTCGTAAAACTCCTCGTGATGAAATCAAACGCAGAGTTGACGAAGCTGCAAGAATTCTTGATATTTCACATTTGCTTGACAGAAAGCCAAAGGCTTTGTCAGGTGGTCAGCGTCAGCGTGTAGCACTCGGTCGTGCATTGGTTCGTGAGCCACAAGTATTCTTACTTGATGAGCCGCTTTCAAACCTTGATGCTAAGCTTCGTGCTCAAATGAGGACCGAGCTTACAAAACTTCATCAAAGACTTGGTACTACATTTATCTATGTAACACATGACCAGACCGAAGCTATGACAATGGCTGACAGAATCGTTGTTATGAAAGACGGTCTTATTCAACAGGTTGATACTCCTCAACATCTTTATGATATTCCTTACAATATGTTCGTTGCTGGATTTATCGGTTCACCTCAAATGAACTTCATCAATTCAGTTGTTCGTAAAGAGGGTAAAGATTTCTTTGTAGAGTTTGGTTCTGAAGATACTAAACGCCGTTTGGGTGTTAAATTCAAAATCAAATTACCTGCTTATAAGAATGAAAAAGGTCAACTTGAAAATTATGTTGATAAAGAAGTTATTATGGGTATTCGTCCTGAACACATTCATGACGAGCCAAAGCTTCTTAAAGAGTTCCCAGACGGTAAAGTTACAGCTAATGTTGAAGTTACAGAGCTTATGGGTGCTGAAACTTATCTCTATGTTAACTGTGAAACACATTACCTCATTGCAAGGGTTGCTCCTACAACAACCGCTAAAATGGGCGAAGAAATCGAAATGACATTTGAGCCTGAAAAAATTCATCTTTTCGATAAAGATACAGAATTGGCAATTTGTCATTAATTATTTGATAATTAAAGACTCTGCGAATTTTCGCAGAGTTTTTGTGTATAAGGATTGATTTTTATGAAAATTGTAATTACCGATGCTAAAACTGTAACTAACGGCGATATTGATTTAAATATTTTTTCTTCGTTAGGCGATTTAGAGATTTTTGAGCTTACCGATGAAAAAGAGGTTGATGAAAGAATAAAAGAAGCCGATATTTTGCTTTGCAACAAAACGCCGATTTCGGCAAAAACTATCGAAAAAGCAAAAAATCTTAAATATATCGGTCTTTTTGCAACAGGCTTTAACAATATTGATGTTGATTTTGCAAAGAAAAAAGGAATTGCAGTTTGCAACGCGCCTGATTATTCGACTGACGCAGTTGCGCAATTGACTTTTTCATATATTCTTAGCTTTTACAGCAAAGTAAGCGAGTATAATTCGTTAGTAGCGAATAAAGAGTGGATTAACAGCGAAACTTTTTCTTATTTTCCGCTTCCAATTTCAGAGCTTGCAGGTAAAACCTTGGGCATTTTGGGCTTTGGCGCAATCGGCAAAAGAGTTTATGCTTTGGCTCGTGCTTTTAATATGAATGTTTTAGTTTGCAACCGCAGCGAAATTGCCCAAAAAAGCGTAAAACAGGTTGATTTTGATACCTTGTTGAAAAGCAGTGATATAGTTTCGCTTCATTGCCCGTTAAATGAGCAGTCAAAAGGAATTATGAATAAACAATCTTTTGCGAAAATGAAAAAAGGGGCTTTGTTTATCAACACCGCAAGGGGTCCGTTAGTCGATGAAAACGCTTTGAAAGAGGCACTTGAAAGCGGTCATCTTTTGGGTGCAGGGCTTGATGTTTTAACAAAAGAGCCTATGGATAAGAATTGTTCGCTTTTCGGTGTAAAAAATTGCTTGATTACACCGCATATTGCTTGGGCAGGGCTTGAAACCAGAAAGCGACTTGTAGAAATTGTTTATAATAATTTAAAAGAATTTTTGAGTGGCAATATTATAAATTCGGTATATTAAAAATAACCAAAATTCGCTGCTTAAATTTGTGCAACATTTCTTAGGGTATTTGTTGACTATTACTATGAATTGGTGTATCATTAATATGCAGGGAAATGAACTGTTTTTGCAAAAAAATTGATTAATTAGGAGGGAATTAATTTGTCTAAAATGAAAAAGATTATTGCATTAATAATGGCTTGCCTTTTTGCTTTGGCACTCGTTGCTTGCGACAAAGATAACGAAGAAGGCAAAAAAGCCGCTGAGTCTAAAAAAGCCAATAATGCTGTTACAAGTGTTGTTACCAAAGCTGGCGAAACAACTACAACAGTAAAAGGCAAAAAAGACAAAAAGAAGGGCAAAAAGAATTCAAAAGCAAAAACTACTAAAAAAGCAGTTGTAGCTCCAAAAGTTAATGTTACAACACAAAAGCTTATTGCACGTACAACAAACAGAGCAGGCAATGCATCTGCTAAATTTGTTAAAAGCCTTAAAGGTTTTACTTTAAAGATTTTGTACCCTTGGGAAAACATTTACGGTGCAACAAAGTGTAAAACTTATTACACTCAATCTATGAGAGAAATCAAAAAAGTTTATGGCATAAACATTAAAGAAGAAGGTCAGTGGGAAAGATATAACGAAAGCCTTGCTGCTGAGCTCGCTTCAAAAAAATGTGCTAACCACATTTATTATTCACAGGGTGGTAACTTCTCTGCTTACTTCAAAAAAGGTTACATTTCCGACCTTGCTTCAGCTATGAGAGAATCTGCTGTTGACTTTAACGACCCTTGGTATTTCAATGGCGTAAAAGCCTTCTTGAACATCAACGGTAAACAATACGGTTGGATACCTACTGAAGATGAGCATACAACACCTGTAATGATTATCTACAACAAGAATTTGCTTTCAAGAAAAAGCTTAACCGACCCTGCAGCTTTGGCTAAAAAAGGTCAATGGACTTGGTCAAAAATGGAATCTTATGCAAGAAAATTCGATAATGATAAGAATGTAACAGGTATGGGTACTGTTGACTCTGAATCATTAGTTGAGGCACTTGCAACTCAATTAGGCACATCTTTGACAAAGCTTAAAAAAGGTCAATCACCTACAACAAATATTACAGATTCTAAGGTTAAAACAGCTTTAGATACTTATGCTAGCTGGTGTGTAGGTAAAAAAGCATGGTGCGATACATTTAAAGGTGAAGCTTGGAACTATGCTAAAAACAAATTCACTAACGGCAAAATTGCTATGTTATTCGGCGGACAAGATGCGGTTCAAAACTTAAAAGGTGCTAAAGATAACTCAATCTTCGGAATTGCTCCTTTCCCAACAAAGAGTCCTTCAAAAACATACACAAGTGCAAGTACAGCTTCGTTTATCGCATTTATTCCGATAGTTCATCAAAAAATCTCTGCAAAAATCTTATTTGCAAGAAATGAATACTATCGTTATACTTATCGTTATGCTGACCGTTGCGCAAGATACAGATGGGAATCATACCTTGGCGACAACAACGCTGTAACAAACGCTATCAACATTAAATACGGTAAAGCAGGCAACAAGTCTAAGATGACATGGACTAATGTTTGTGAAGATACCGAAGCTAATGTTACTACAATTTCTATCATTAATGAAATCAGAGGCGGTAAAGGCGTTGCTACTGCAATCAACGGTAAGAAGAACGCTCTTGCAAACACTTATAAGAAGGTTTGGAAAGGCTACAAGATTACAGGTAATGTTTAATAATTAATTAAGCAGTAAAAAGGTGTAAGGGTTTGTCCTTACACCTTTATTTTTTTATTTTTAAAAGGTTTCAAAAAGTTTCAAAAATAGTATACAAAATTTTTTTATAATCTTTGTGCATATTTTTAAACATTAATCTGTTGACTATTTTGTAGTTTTGTTGTATTATTAGTATGTACAGTAATCTAAACTGTGATTAGGCAATTTTGCAAATCTTTATGGAGGTAATTAGAATGTCTAACATGAAAAAAATTGTGGCATTGATTTTGGCTTGCATTTTCGCATTATCGCTTGTTGCATGCGGCGAAAGTAGCGATGAAAACAAACAAGGCGCTAAATCAAAAGATGCTACTAATGCCGTTACAAATGTTGTTACAAAAGCTGGCGAAACTACAACAACTGTAAAAGGCGACAAAAAAGGCAAAAAGAAGGGCAAAAAGAATTCAAAAGCAAAAACTACTAAAGTTGTTGCTCCTGTAAAAGTTAATGTTACAACACAAAAACTTATTGCTCGTACAACAAACAGAGCAGGTAATGCATCTGCTAAATTTGTTAAAAGCCTTAAAGGTTTTACATTAAAGATTTTGTATCCATGGGAAAATATCTATGGTGCAACAAAGTGTAAATCATACTACACTCAATCTATGAAAGATGTTAAAAAAGCTTATGGCATAAACATTAAAGAAGAAGGTCAGTGGGACAGATATAATGAAAGTCTTGCTGCTGAGCTCGCTTCTAAAAAATGTGCTAACCATGTTTACTATGCTCAACAAGGTAACTTTGCATCATACTTCAAGAAAGGTTACATTTCTGACCTTGCTTCAGCAATGAGAGAAGCTGCTGTTGACTTTAACGACCCATGGTATTTCAGCGATGCTAAAGGTTTCTTAAACATTAATGGTAAACAATATGGTTGGGTTCCTGTTGAAGATGAATATACAACACCATTTATGATTATCTACAACAAAACCTTGCTTGCTAGAAAGAATTTAGCTGACCCTGCAACTTTGGCTAAAAAAGGTCAATGGACTTGGTCAAAAATGGAAACCTATGCTAAGAAATTCGACAATGATAAGAATATCACAGGTATGGGTACCATTGATTCAGAAACAATGGTTGAAGCTATCGCTACTCAATTAGGCACTTCTTTAACAAAGGTTAAAAAAGGCCAGTCCCCTACAACAAATATTACAGATTCTAAAGTTAAAACAGCTTTAGATACTTATGCTAGCTGGTGTGTAGGTAAAAAAGCATGGTGCGATACTTTCAAGGGTGAAGCTTGGAACTATGCTAAGAATAAACTTGTAAATGGTAAACTTGCTATGATTTTCGGTTTCCATGATACAGTTCAAAACTTAAGCAGTGCTAAAGATAACTCTGTATTTGGTGTTGCTCCATTCCCAACAAAGAGCGCATCTAAATCATTCACAAGCGTAAGCCTTGCTCAGTTTATCGCATTTATTCCGATAGTTCATCAAAAAGCAGCTGCAAAAATCTTATTTGCAAGAAATGAATACTATCGTTACACTTATCGTTATGCTGACCGTTGCGCAAGATATAGATGGGAATCATACCTTGGCGATGGCAATGCTGTAACAAACGCTATTAACATTAAATATGGTAAAGCTGGTAACAAATCTAAGATGGCTTGGACTTCAGTTTGTGAAGACGCTGAAGCTAATGTTACTACACTGGCTATTATCAATGACATCAGAAATGGTAAAGGCGTTGCTACTGCAATCAACGGTAAGAAGAATGCTCTTGTAAACACTTACAAGAAAGTTTGGAACGGTTACAAAATTACAGGTAACGTTTAATTAATTAAATTAATAATTGCATGCAAATAAATAAAAAGGTGTAAGGAATTTCCTTACACCTTTTTAAATTTTTAAAAGCGAAATTGCTTTTTTGTGCAATCTTGAAATTTGCTTTTCGCAGTAGCCTATTTGATATGCTATTTCCTCGAAGGTTTTAAAATTAATATACTTCAAAATTAAAATTTTCTTACAGGTTTCATCTTCAATTTTATTAATTATTCTGTAGATATTGCGCCTTAAATCGACTAAGCAATCAATGTTATAGTCGATTTCTTCTTCTAAAGAAATAACCTTTCTCAAACACTCTGCGCTGGGGTAAATGCTCTCGATTTTCAATGCTCTTTCATACCACATTTGCTTTTCTTCTAACAATGCATTAATGTGAAAATCTAAAAATTTGTAGCTTTCAAGATACTTTTTCTTTTCCTCATAGTTCATTATTATTTCCCCTTTGTTTTCAAGTTTTAACGGGACTTTTGTTTGGGGCTGATTTCATTATATAAATACATTTGTACATTAAAAAAGACAAAGCGCTTTTTTATGCTATTAATTCTTCAATAGAACAACCGATTAACGAGGAAAGCTTAATCAGGTGAGTAATTGAGGGGACAGCCTGCCCTTTTTCCCATTTTACAACAGTTTGCTGGCTGACGCCCATTTTATACGCTATATATCTTTGCGTATAATCGTTTTTTCGTCTGTATTCTTTCAACTTCGACATAATTATATTCTCCTTTTTTGTATTTATTAAGATTTTACAATATTTTGCTCAGTTTGTCAATTAAATTCACACACTTGTTAGTTGTAAACTCAAAAAAGGGTTACGCCAAATTAGCGTAACCCTTTTAATATTTTAGTTATTTACAGCCTTGCGATCTTATTTTTTCTAACAAACATTGTAGGATACATAACTCTGATAAGAACACAAGCAACGATTATATAATAAATAAATGAAACAAAAAATCGTAAAAGTGTCGGTGAAAAACCGTCAGAAGCGTGTCGTGAAATGCTTGGACCGAAAGTATAAACCTGAACAACATTCATAACAAGTATCATCCATTTTATGCCGAGATTTCGATAAACAAAATACGAGCATAACAAGAACAGAAAGTCGATTGTTGAGAACCACAGGTTTGCTTCATCATTTTTCAAATAAACATGGTAATAAGTGTTCATCAAAAACTCGAAGAAGGCAGGCATCATAATTACCAAAGCGCAAAGCTTTTGCGTTGAAAAACCGCCAAGCTTTTCCTCAAAACGCATACCATATTTTCTATCCCTATAAAGTTTTCTGATGAGCAAAAACATTAAAAGTGATGTTGCGATTGCAAAAATTATAATAAAAGCAATACTAAACATATTATGTTCTTTTGTACTCATTCAATTCACTCCGTTTCATTTTTTATTGTGTCCCAATATTTTTTATAAGCCTGTTCATTTTTGTTTTGACCGTAAAAATAATATTCACGGTCTTTAATATTATCAGGCAAATATTGCTGGAAAATATAATGATTTTTAAAATCATGAGGGTACTTGTAAAACTGTCCCTTTTTCTCAACCTCGGCACTGTCAAAATGCTTGTTTTGCAACTGTCTTGGAACAGGACCGCCAAGCCCTGTCGCAACATCTTGCATTGCGCTGTTAATAGCGTTGTAAGCCGAGTTTGATTTTGGCGAAATGCTTACTAAAACAACTGCGTTGGCAAGCGGAATTCTCGCTTCTGGGAGTCCTAACGCTTGCGCAGTATCAACTGCCGATTTTACAATAGGAATTATTTGCGGATTTGCAAGACCGACATCTTCATTAGCACAAACCATAAGCCTTCTGCAAGCACTCGGCAAATCGCCCGCTTGCAAAAGCCTTGCAAGATAATGAAGTGCTGCGTTCGGGTCAGAGCCACGCATCGACTTTTGATAAGCTGAAATAATATCGTAATGCTCATCGCCGTCTCGGTCATATCTCATACCGCTTTGTTGGGTAAGCTCTTCAGCTAACTCTTTGCTAACAGCTCTTTTGCCGTTTTTTTCATTTGCCGATAAAGCGCAAAGCTCAACCGCATTAATCGCTTTTCTGACATCACCGCCACAGTGAGAAGCGATTGTTTTGATAGCTTCATCGCTTACCTTAATTTCGCCTAATTCCGCTTGCATTTGAGCAAAAGCTCGTTTTATAACAGGTATAGTATCCTCAGCCTCAACTGTTTTGAATTCAAAAACGGTTGAGCGTGATAAAATTGCACTGTAAACATAAAAATAAGGGTTTTCAGTAGTTGAAGCAATCAGCGTAATCGCTCCGTTTTCAATATATTGCAAAAGCGACTGCTGTTGCTTTTTGTTCAAATACTGAATTTCATCAAGATAAAGCAAAATACCGTCAATTCCCGAAAAAGTCTTGGTTTCCTCAACAATTTGCTTAATATCGGCGGTTGAACAGTTAGTACCGTTCAGCTTGTGCAATGTCATATTAGCGCCGGCAGCAATAATAGAAGCGAGCGTAGTTTTACCTACACCGGAAGGACCGTAAAAAATCATATTAGGGATTTTTCCGCTTTTTATTATGTTGTAAAGCATTTTATCTTTTCCGATAAGGTGCTGTTGTCCGACCATATCTTCAATAGTTTTAGGTCTCAATCTATCTGCTAACGGTGCCGACATTTTTTTACCCCTTGTTTTTATTTATATAAAGGATATTTTTCGCAGATTTTTTCAACCATTGCTCTGATTTCATCTTTATTTTCAAAATCAACAATGCAACGGTGAATACACTCAGCGATTACATCAAAATCTTCTTCTTTTAAGCCTCTTGTAGTAGCGGCAGGAGTTCCGAGTCTGACGCCTGAAGTTACAAACGGGCTTTCAGGGTCGTTAGGAATAGCGTTTTTATTAGCGGTAATATAACATTCATCAAGTCTGTTTTGAAGCTCTTTACCTGTAACGCCTGTACCTGTTAAATCAAGCAACATAAGGTGGTTATCAGTACCGCCTGATACCAATTTATGACCTCTGTTAACAAGACCTTGTGCTAAGGCTTTTGCGTTTTTAACAATTTGTTTTTGATATTCTTTAAACTCATCGCTCAAAGCTTCGCCAAGACAAACTGCTTTAGCGGCGATAATGTGCATAAGCGGACCGCCCTGAGTACCAGGGAATACGCCTTTATTAATTGCTTTAGCATACTGCTCTTTGCAAAGAATAAGACCGCCTCTTGGACCTCTTAAGGTTTTGTGAGTAGTAGTTGTAACGATATCAGCGTATGGTACTGGTGATGGATGAAGTCCTGCTGCAACAAGACCTGCAATATGAGCCATATCTACCATAAACAAAGCGTCAACTTTTTTAGCAATCTCGGAAATACGCTCAAAATCAATAATTCTCGCATAAGCAGAAGCACCTGCAACAATAAGCTTTGGTTTGCATTCTAACGCTAATTTCTCAAACTCATCATAATCAATATAACCTTCGTCGTTTACGCCGTAAGGAACGAAGTTGTAATACATACCTGAAATATTAACAGGCGAGCCGTGAGTCAAGTGGCCGCCGTGAGCTAAGTTCATACCCATAACAGTATCGCCCGGTTTTAAAAATGCAGTGTAAACTGCTTGGTTAGCCTGAGCACCTGAATGTGGTTGAACACAAGCGTGTTCTGCGCCAAAAAGCTTTTTAGCTCTTTCAATAGCGATATTCTCAACAATATCAACATATTCGCAGCCGCCGTAATAACGCTTGCCAGGGAAGCCCTCAGCATATTTGTTTGTAAGCGGTGAACCCATTGCAGCCATAACAGCAGGTGAAACAAAGTTTTCTGAAGCGATAAGTTCAATGTTTCTTTGCTGACGGTGAAGCTCTTTGTTCATAGCGTCTGCTACTTCTTTGTCAAATTTTTCTACAAATCCAATTGTGTCTACGATTTCACTATACATTTTTTTATTCCTTTCATTTTCTCTTAATTATAATTATTATACAATAAGTTGAACTTAAAGTAAACAGTTTTTTTAAGTTTAATTCTATATTTTTAAACTTTTTAAATAGTCTTTTGTTATTTGGTCAATTCTAAAGCTTTCTCTTGCTTTTTGAAGCGATTTGTTGTGAGTTTGCTTATCTTTAATTCTTTTTTGTTCAAACACTTTTATTGCACTTTCATATTGTTTTACAAGCGCAAACGAAAAATACCAAGCAACCGCCATATTTATGTAGTATTCATCACAAACAGCGTCAATTACAAGGTCGTACATATATTCTTCAAAATCATCATCTAAAAAGTAATTCATAAGCGAAACTATAGCAAAACGAACTGCGTAAGTATCATTTGATTTCAGCCAAATTTTGATTTTTGGCAAAAGCTTTTGATGATTTTTCTTAAAAACTGCGGGCTTTAAGCTGTCGCAGGTCGCCCAATTATCAACAAAAGGCAAAAAACTTTCAACTTCTTCTAAACACTCGTCAAAATCCTTTATTTGCTCAATCAAAAATGCGTGAAGATTGTTTTCTTCAAGATAATAATGCGGAAGTGAAGCTAAAAATTCTTTTGTTTGGGGCGTTTCTTTAATGCTTTTTGCATATTTGCGAAGAATTGGCGTTCTTATTCCTATAATTCGCTCATTTTCGACATTAGGCACCAATTTTTGATGAAATTCTTTATACTTTTTATCCTGCAATTTAAAAAGCTCTTCTTTAATATTCATTTTTACTCCTTAAACAAAAAAGCAGTGTAAAACTGCTTTTTGATTATTTGTCATTAACTGAAAAATTATGTTTTTTAAGCACTAAAGGCTTGCTGAAATTAATAAAATTCTCTTTTGTTTCCTCGTTATAAAAAACATGGGTTCCGTAAAGGTTTTCGCCCGTTTTGCCGATTTGGTTGATAGTATCTGCTGATTGCTCAGAGTATTTCGGCGAAGTAACCTTTAAAATATAATTGCCCGATTTTATAAGCTTATCGTTAGCATCCTTTTGAGCTTCTGTCTGGAAATAGTTTTCATCAGTACCGCCTTCTTTAACCTCAACTACTTCGTTGGATTTATAAGAGCCACCTCTTATTTCAACCTCCAGCTTCATACCGACAGGAAGCGAAGTTTTTACATAAACTTTTTCGCTTCTGCTCATATCAGGATCAACATTAAATGTAACTTTAATTCGTTTATCTTCTTCATTTTCCTTTTTGCTGCCACAAGCGCAAAGCGAAAACAAAAGTGTAAAACAAACTAAAAATGCTATAACTCTTTTCATAATACCACTCCTAATACTCAACAGTTCCGTCAAAAGCGACTTCGGCAGGGCCTGTCATAAACACAGCGTCATCGGTATATTTAATAATCAAATCGCCACCTGTTAAATGAACAGTAACATCTTCACCCTTTTTGCAGTAGCCGTTTAAAACTGCTGCAACAACCGAAGCACAAGCACCTGTACCGCAAGCGAGTGTTTCGCCAGAGCCACGCTCCCAAACACGCATTTTCAAGGTTTTTTCATCAATAACCTTAATAAATTCGGTGTTAACTTGCTCAGGGAATTTTTCGTGTTTCTCAAATTTCGGACCGATTTTTTCGATTTCAATATCGTCAGGGTCGGTTTCATCAAAGATTATGCAATGAGGATTGCCCATTGAAACACAAGTAACCTGATAATCCTTGCCGTCAACATTCATTTTCTCTTTAACAACTGTGTCGCCGTCAAATTTTGCAGGAATTTCGGCAGGCTTTAAAATTGCCTTGCCCATATCAACTGTAACCAAAACTACCTTTTCATTTTCAACCTTTAAATCGAGATATTTAATACCCGAAAGTGTTTCGATTGAGATTTTTTGCTTTTTGCAAATATCACGCTCATAAAGAAACTTTGCAACGCAACGAATTGCGTTTCCGCACATTTTACCCTCAGAGCCGTCAATGTTAAACATTCTCATTTTAGCATCAGCCACTTCAGAAGGGCAAATCATAACAATGCCGTCGCCGCCGATTGAAAAATGTCTGTCAGACAATTTTTCTGACATTTTATTCGGGTTGTCAATTGTTTGCTTAAAACAGTCAAAATAAATATAGTCGTTTCCGCAACCGTGCATTTTTGTAAAGTTATAAACCATTTTTTCACCTTCTGTAAACATAATAAGCGATTACGGAATACACGCTTCCGTCTTCATTAACTTTTGAAAGGCGAACGCCGTCTTTTGAAAGCAATTCGCCCACCTTCACATCATAAATACTACAGCGAAAAACATCTTTGCCTTCAGAAAAGCAAATAATTTCTTCGCCTTTTATATTAATTGAACCCGAATGACCCAGAACATACTCTGTTCCGTCTTCATTTCGGGTTGCAACATATTTTATAGCCCTTTGGTTAATTCTCGCTAAAACCTCAGGATTTTCTATTTTTCTTCTTCTAAAGAGTCCCATTCTACTTGCTCGTTTATCTCAGTTTTTGTGTTGTCATATCCTGCGTACGCATAATCGGAATAGATTTTTTTAGGCATAAATGAAGCGCAAAGGAACATAAATACAAATATTCCGATTGAAAAGATTAATAATGAATCAAGTCCGTTTAATTCTCTTGCTTTTGCAAAGTCAGAATAAAATGCAATTGTTAATAAATCAGACAAACCGTAAGCAATTAACAAAACTGCATTTATTAAAGATAACGCATAAAAATGCTTACGCATTTTTTTGAATTTTGATTTTGCAAGATAGCGTGAGAATACAAGAAAATATATAACAAGGAATACACCGCAAAAGATTTCAGCAACAATTTGTTGTGAACGTGATAGCGAGAATGAATGTATGAAGTCAACAGCTAATTTTGCGATGAAATAGAATAACGGTAAAATAGCGTATTTTGAGCTTAATCTGAAAACATGTAATTGAGAAAAGGCTAAAAGAATAAAGTAAATAGCTGCAACAAAAAGCAAGACCATAATAACTAAGTTTTGCTTTCTATCAACTTCACTTGCAATTCTATCAAAGTTTCCGAAAAAGTTAACAAAACATATAATTCCTAAATACAAACTGAAAATAGCAATTAATTTTGAACCCTTTCTCGGAGCAATAGGATAATCCTTTGTCGTTCTTGAAATTATAAAGTAGGCGATAACAAAACAAAGAACAATACCCATCATAACATAGCCTAAATAAGAGTATTCGGATTTAAAGAAACCGCTTTCTGCATCGCCAAAATTACCTATAATAAGCATTCTTGTGATTCCAAGCATTATTCCAAAAAATAATGAACTCAAAATAATAACAACTTTTTTCATTAAACTCACCTTAATAAATTCTTGAATATTTGCATAAAATAGAATAAAGTCTAATAAATATTTATACACAATAATTTTATACTATTTTTATTAAAAAGTCAAGAGAGGAAAAGCATTTTGAAAAAATTATATTTAGTGTTATTTGCATTTGTTTTTTTCGCTATGGCTACCACACCGATTATCGCCGTAAAAAACGAGAATTTAATTACCGCAAACGCTGAAATTAAGGTTAAAAAAAGCGAAAAAATAAGAATACAAACTAATGCTTTGAAAAACAATAACGAAGAACAGTTTTTAGTTTACATAACTGATAAAAGAAAAGTCGAAAAGGTTTCGCTTTCAGAGTATCTTTTAGGGGTGCTTTCTTGCGAAATGGACGAAAGTTATCCTTTAGAAGCACTAAAAGCGCAAGCGGTTGCGGCGCATACATTACTCTTATATAAAAAGGCGCAGAATAAGGGAGAAAACTATGATATTACAGATTCGTATTTAACCGACCAAGGTTATTATACTGCCGGGAAGAGGCTTAAAAAATATGGTGATGAAACAAATAAATTAGAAGAAAAGTTGCTTTTAGCGATAGGGCAAGTTAAAAATAAAATTATTTATTACAAAAACAAGCCTATAATGGCGGTTTATCACGATACTTCGGGCGGAAAAACCGAAAATGCCGCTGATGTTTGGGGTAAAAATTACCCTTACTTAAAATCGGTAAACAGCATTTCTGATATGCTAAATCCTTCGTTTTTAAGCACGGTTTCTTTTAGGAAATCAGAGTTTGAGAAAAAGTTAAAATCTATTGGCGGTAAATTTATAAAAAACAAAGCATATATCGGAAAAATTACCACCACTTCGGCGGGAAGTGTTAAGAGAATAGAAATCGGTAAAAATAGTTTTTCTGGACAAAAGATAAGAGAAACTTTTAATCTAAAAAGCGCAAATTTTGATTTGAAATATGAAGATAAAAGGTTTTTGTTTACTGTCAGAGGGTTTGGGCACGGCGTTGGTATGAGCCAATACGGTGCATACTATATGGCAAAAAAGGGAAGCGACTACAAAAGCATTTTAAATTGGTATTATAAAGCTTGCAAAATAAAATAAAACCGCTTAAAGAATTCTTTAAGCGGTTTTTATTAAACACTGATTATTTAGTTTTAATATTTAATACTTTGCTCCATTTGCTGTAATACTTTTTGCTACCAACTTTTGTTACAGCACGAGCTTTTACAAAGTATTTAGTAGATTTTTTAAGTTTGCTTAACTTCTTACTTGATTTAATAGTAGCAGTCTTTTTGCCGCTGAATTTTTTGTTTGTTGCATACCAAACTTGATAAGAAGTTGCATTTTTAACTTTCTTCTTAACTTTAACTGTTAAAGCTTTTTTAGCAGCAGTTAATTTAAGTGTAGGCTTGCCAGAGTAGTTCATAACCTTAACTGCTTTGTAGCCTGAAAAAGCACTTGTTGCAGAGCCTTTAACTGCTTTTACTTTGTAGTAATAAGTTTTACCACCCTTAACAGTTTTATCAGTATAACTAAGTGTTTTTACACCTGATTTAATTGCAGCGTAAGTACCTTTTGCACTTGTTGAACGGTAGATAGTATAAGAATCAGCATTGGCTGAAGCTTTGTAATTAACTGTAGCTTCAGTTTTACCTGTTAATTTAGCAGAGTTGATAGCAGGAGCAGCAACTGAGCTTGAACCGCCGCCACCTTGTGTAGTAGTTACTGTTGTTTCACCTGCAGAACCACCTTCAACATTAGGGTCGCCGCTTGTTAAGTCAGCAGGCATTTTACCCTCTTTATTATAACCGTCTAATGAGAAAGCATAAGGTGTGTTAGTAACATTTGGATTATCTTTCTCAACTGTAATAGGTGAGAGAATAGCGTCTATACCGTGAATACGACATTTTGTCCAACCTGCGTCATACGCTGCTTGCTCACCAGCATAGTTTGTAAGTTGATCCCAGTCTTGAATCTGGTGAGATGGGTTATAGTACCAATAGTTTTGAACGAGAATATCGAAGCTTTTTACCTGAGTATCATTTTTGAAGCCTGAAACATCAAAGTAATAAGTTCTTGTTGTTCCCGGATACTGCCAAGCCTTTACCATTTGGGTATCAGGCGCTTTATCACCATTACCGATTGTACCTGTAAGCGAAAGTACAATTTCAGCGATAACCGGCTCATCATCAGGGTCTAAACAACTAGCCAAGTTCAAATCAACTTTAACTTTATGAGTACCGCCTTCGGCATTTGCATTTGCAATTGCTTGACGGGTAATATCAGAGCTTGTCATCTTATAGCTTGCCTGCATCTGCTCAACTGCGTTTGGCTGGCTAAATCTAGCAAAACCGTAATCAGCCTCAGTTGCTTTACCAGCACCTTTCCAAGTAGCACAGTCAGCACTGTACTTGATTGTATCAGGGTCAAATTTTTGTGATTGGAAGCCAAGTGGTGAGAAGCTGTTAAATGTTAATTGGTTAGGGTCAACCTTTTTAGTAGAAACAGGAACAGTAGAAGCCTCTTGACCGTCATCAACAAAGATGTTACCAAAGTGAACGTCAGGTTGTGTACCGCCGCCTACGCTTTGACCGTTTTCCCATTTATCACAGCTCCAGTCATAGCATTGAACTAAAACATAAATGTATTTGATTTGGTTTTGATAACCTTGAGGATATTTATCTTCATTATCAAAATCACTTACATCAAGCTTGAATTTCGGAACTGTAGCACCTGGCATAATTTGTTGTGATTTTTGAACAAGAACGCCAGATTCTGAGTTGGTGTTTGAACATAATGATACTCTGATTTCAGGAGAACAGTTTGTGCCTCTGATATTAATAGCACTGTTAACTGTAATACTTAAATAAAGGTTACCATTATAGTAGTCATTTGCTGGTTACCATTATAGTAGTCATTTGCTTGTTGAATAGCGTTTGCAAGATTTTCAGCGTTTGTTTCGTCAACCTCAAAGAGCATTTGATACTGTCTTTGAATGTGGTCAGACATAACACGAAAACCGTTTTTGTCAGACTCAAGCAATGTTGGTTTAGTTTGCATAAACTGATTTTGCATCCAACAGCTTTGTTTGAATTTGTAAGCAAGAATTGTTTCAGCACCCTTTGCAGAAAGAGAAGATACTACAATTGTGCTTACCAAAATTGCAATTACAAGAAGCGCACTAAAAACTTTTTTAGTTCTAATCATTTTGAAAAACCTC